>JBATYU010000001.1:0-8194 GCA_049674245.1 Bradyrhizobium sp.
GCGCGATACAGCGAGGCCAGCGCGCGGTGGCCGCGCCCCGGCTTGGCGGCGGCAAAAGTCGCTTCCATCGCAAAGCGCCGCCGCCACGACTCGTCGCGCGCGTCGCGGCTTGAGACAAACTCATCGAATGGTATCGGGCGATTGCGCGTCCACAATCCGCCGGGCGAGCGGAAATCCGGAATCCCGCATTCGGTCGAAATGCCGGCACCGGTGAAGGGCACGATGGTGGAGGCGGCGGCGATCATGTCACCGAGCTGTTCCACGCCGCTCCTGAGATCCGAGGCAATCATATGCGACCATCCGATTGTTAGCTGCGCCAATCATAGCACAGCCAATCGGATGTCCGCCGCTCCGCCGCCCGGAAGCGCGCGGGCGCCCCGACGCCGGAGACCGGCTTCGCCTTGTCACGCTTTCAGGCGGCCTCGTTCAGAGAAGTCCCGGTGACTTGCGGTTCCCTGGCCTCTTCGCCCTTCTTCTCGCCTTTCTTCGACTTCGCAGTCTGTGGCGGTGCGGGCGATTTCTTCGCCGATTTGCCGAACTGAGACAGCCTTTCCATTTCGGCTTCGAGTTCAATCTGCCGTGCTGCAACTTTTTCCAGCAGCTTGGCGTTCACATTCTCGCGCAGGTTTACGAGATCTTCGATGCTCATCGAGTCCAGATCAATCTTTGCCATTTAGTGCCCCTCATTTTCGAAGCTCGTCATACATCGCAACACCCTTTTTTTCCACCGCGAAGCCGGAGCCGCTCACAAAATTTTTTTGCGTGTGTGCACAACACAATCCTGCAACGCCAATTCCCAATTCACGCCCCAATCAAGAACAGAGATGGGCGCGGCACGCGAATCAAACGCGAAGGATGGGCAATGACCAAGCAAGAAGAACGTCGCGCGCAAGAGCGCCAAGAAATCGCAACCCGCATTGCAACGTTCAAAGCGACCCAGCGGAAGTTCGAGCGCGAACGCGAGGAATTTTTCCTGACCACGATGCAGAACGCGCGCAAGACGGAACGGGCGTCATTCTGGTCCTAGGCCTTGAGCTCCGGGGAGCAAGCAAAAGCCCGGAGCAATGCTCCGGGCTTTTTTGGCTACCAGTACCGATAGTAGTGGTGCCGATAATAGTGATGCCGGTAATACGGACCATCGTAATAGGCGTAAGATCCAGGGCCGTAGTAATAGCGCGGACCATCGTAGTAGCCGTAGCCCGGCCCATAGTAATAGGGTCCGGTCGCCGCGATCGCGCCAGCAGTCAGCGCGCCCGCCACCAGACCGAAGGCCAATCCGGGGCCGATGCCCCGCGCTTGGGCCGGCGCGGTCATCGTGGTTGCCGCAACCGTGGCAACCGTCGCCATGATTGCTAATGCCTTTTTCATGCACATCTCCTCCATCCAAATGCCCGCTTGTTAACGCAAAGCGGTTCTCGATGGTTGCAGGGGGAACCGGGCCTGTTCCTCGTGGTTTCCGCTTTCGAGAGCGGGAACTAATCGCAGCCCTTCGGAATTGCTCCCGAACGGGGGGTCCTTAAATGCCGCTATGGTTGGAAATCCTGATTAATGTGATCGGCTACGCCGGCTTCATCGCCATCGCGATGTGTCACAAATCCGAGGACAAGCAGGACCAAATCTAGCTGCTGTCGCCGATCAACCGTCTGCGAGCTTCTTCAAGGTCGCGCGAAAGCTCAGGCTACGGTTGCCCACCAGCATGGTGCCGAAAACTTCGGCCTCGTCATTGGCAAAAGTGCCGGTAAAGCCGCTGGTCACTTCCTGGCCTGCAAATAACGGCCGAAGGAACGGATCCGCAAAGGGCGAGTGCTGGTTGGTGCTCAATTGCCCCTTCCACGTCCCGTTGCCGACAGTGTAGGAGCCGGTCGACCAGAAGTAGGGGCCCCCGCCGATCAGCACGCCGTCGCGCAGGATAATTATCCCGCTGTCGCGGCCCCTGACGCCGTCGAGCATGTGGGTGTGGATCGAATAAAGCCCGTTCTTCATGGAAACGCTGCCGCTTCACTGGCCTCAAGACAGTCCAAGCAGCCATTGCAAGGTCTGGAAGTCCAGTGACCTGGCTCACAAATTGGCCAGCAAATTTGACCGCCCGCGTTGCTCAATTAGCGGGACGCTGCTCACCGGCCGCTCGGACCAGCCGGTCGGCCTTCACGAGCGCACGGGTGTCTTCGGGCTGGGATCTGAGCGAAAAGCTGACCGCGACAAAGACTGCGCACAACAGCAGGCCGACGACCATCACGCGCCGGTAGGTCCGCCTGTCGGCTTGGTAGAATGAAGGGGCCATGGCTACCCCTAGCGCAACGTCCTGCAACCACAACGCGATTTGGATTTTAACCTAACCGAATAGGGTTAGTGGCTGTCCGGAAAGCCGTCGTTAGCGGACGATCGCGCCGTCTTGACCTCGCGTTTTAATGCGAAGGCGAGCACAATTGTATCGGGCGTCTATCTGAACTTTCTTGCGCCGATGTTGCAAACCCTCTGGATGCTGCAACCTGACCGTGGGAACTTACAGAACGAAGGTAGCCAACTGATAGAGCGCGTAAGCAACCTCGATGCCCACAAGAACGAGCGCTGCGATCATCAGATAGAAACTAAAATGCATTGACGACCTTCAAATTTCTCTTGCGGCCTGCGCAGTTCTGCGAAGGACCGGAAACCAAACTCAATACTCGTTGGTGATGACTTGCTCGAACCTTGAGCCGCGTTCGATTCGTCGTCAATGCATTTTCAGCGATTTTGTTCTCGTCGCGACGCCGTGAATCTTTTCTGCCACGCTTTTCGAGATTGTGAGATCTGGCAGGTCGCTTCTCTTGGCGCTTCTGTTGGCATTTCTCGTGGCGTTGGGCTGGAACGCCCTCCGACAGGTGTTCCACTATTCTTTTGAAGTTCCGGCGCTTGGCGAACTCTTCGCCGGACAATTCGAACAGCAGGCTTCCGCCGCCGCGGAAGGGATGCCTTTGTCGGTTTCTTGGAGGTTTCTTGCAGGTTTCTTGCAGGTTTCTTGTTCCGACGCGACTTCCTGCCTGTTCAGACGCTGTAGAAGATCTTGATTCCCCACAGCACCACGACAATGGCCGATACCAACGTAGCCACCGCCAATATACTCTCTAAGGAAGCGACTCTCATTTTACTCTCCGCTTCCCAGCCCCGATTGCGGTCTAGTTGATCGCTGATTCAGCTGCAATCGACCGTCGCCATCGGTTGGACAATATTGGCTTGTTGTGGTTTACGGGGCACACCTCACTACGATACTCGGGTGGGAGCGCGGTAACCTACCCTTCCCCGGGCAGCATCGGCCGCACCCTCGCGCGCCCTACGCTGATGCCAAAAGCGTAACTTCTCGGTCGATCGACATGATGGGCTTGGCCGTCGCATAGACCCTGCCCCTTGCTGAAATTTTCTGCTATTTACTCCGTCCTCACCCAACCAAAATAATCCCCAGTCGCTCAAGGGAGACCAACATGCGCTACCTTCACACCATGCTGCGCGTCCGCAATCTCGATACGGCGCTAAAGTTTTATTCGGATGCGCTGGGCCTGAAGGAAGTCCGCCGCATCGACAATGACAAAGGCAAGTTCACGCTGGTGTTTTTGTGTGCGCCCGAGGACGAGGGCCTGCTCAAGAATCTGCCAAAAACCCGTGGCGCGCCGCTGGTCGAGCTCACTTATAATTGGGACGAGGAGAAATACGGCGAGGACCGTCATTTCGGCCATCTCGCCTACGAGGTCGACGACATCTACGCGACCTGCGATCGCCTGATGAAGCTCGGCATCACCATCAATCGCCCGCCGCGCGACGGCAGCATGGCCTTCATCCGCTCGCCGGATCTGCATTCGATCGAGTTGCTGCAGAAGGGCGAACCCAAGCCGCCGGCGGAGCCATGGATCTCAATGCCGAACACCGGCCACTGGTAAGCCGCAATCGGGCCCCGCTGACAGCGGGGCCTTTTTTGCATGACCTTTGTCATTCGCACGGCGTGTACGGTTTTGAAAATTCCGATATGACATTCGTAAACGAGCAATCGGGAGCGAAACGTGCCGGACAACGGACAACTGATGATCTGGGGCCGTGCCAACTCGGTCAATGTGCAGAAGGTGTTGTGGTGCCTCTCCGAACTCGACCTCGCTTATGACCGCATCGATGCCGGCATGGCGTTCGGCAAGAACAACGAGCCCGCCTATCTCGCGATGAACCCGAATGGCCGCGTGCCGACGCTGGTCGATGGCGATTTCGTGCTGTGGGAATCGAACTCGGTGATGCGCTATCTCTGTCTCGCCTACGGCAGGGGATCGCCGATCTACCCTGCGGCGGCCAAGCAGCGCGCTGCGGTCGACCGCTGGCTCGACTGGACGCTGTCGACGTTGCAGCCGGTCGATCGTCCGGTGTTTTGGGCGCTGGTGCGCACGCCAGTCGAACAACGCGACATGGCCGCGATCCAGAAAGACGTCGACGCCGAAGCCGTGGTGTGGCGGATCGTCGAAAATCAACTGGCGACGCGGCGCTTCATCGAGGGCGATGATTTCACCATCGCCGATATCGCCGTTGGCGCCTACGCCCGCCGCTGGCTCGGCGTCGAAGGCGTCGCCAAGCCAAAACTGCCGCAGCTCGAGCGCTGGTTCGCGCAATTCGCCGGCCGGCCTGGATTTGAACAATTCGTCGTGCCGCCGATGTCGTGAAAACCTCCTTGTCGAAAGCATGATCTTCCGCGGCCAGACAAGCAGGCCGTCGGGCCACCCTTCACCGGACGAATTTGACGCCGATCGAATTTCCGCTGCGCCAGATCACCTGACAGTTTCGTCCCGTCCTTGCATCGCGCGCGAATGCCAGCCGTAACGTGCCGGGAAATGTGCTGGCGTTGTCGGCCGTGATCTTGGCGCCCGCGCTGGAAATGTTCAGCACCACGCACCGGCGCGCCGCGAATCCGCCGTCAAGCGTGACCCAGGCGGGCTGGCGCAGCGATTTGCGGGCTTCGCGTTTCCTGGTCGCGGGCATTCCATCTACTCCTCACGATGGTTCACACCATCTCCCCCGGAGCTTTAAAAATCGTTGCAAGTGGTATGGAATTACGGGGGTATTTTGAGGTCAGGGAACGCGCCATAGGGCCCAAAAGCGCCGGTTTCCGAGCGGCTTGCCCGCCCCAACAAAGGCCACTATACGTTTGCCCGGCCGCGGGGGACGCGGCCAGGTTTGCTCCCTTCGTCTATCGGTTAGGACGCCACCCTTTCACGGTGGAGAGAGCGGTTCGATTCCGCTAGGGAGCGCCACTCCTGAAAATCGCATCCGGTTACGAAAGGGTTAACGGCAAGCTGCCGGGTCCGGTTTGCCGCGCCCGAATACTTCAAAGCTGAAGAGGCTTACTCTCGAAGCGAAGCCTTGAGCTCTGCGACAGCCCGGCTGTAATATTCGTCCAGCTGCTGAATGCGTTGGCTCAGGGCCTTAAATTCACTGGCGTGGGCTTCTAAATCTGCTCGATCCACGTCGAACTTGTCCTTCGGCGAGATGCCGAAAAGTGCATCATCTACCGCATCTAAAGCGCCCTGAAGCCGTTTGTGACGGTCGGAGTAATTACGCATACGCTTACAAGTTGCTGCATTCGACTGCAGCCGACTTGGCAGGTCAGTTTGTCGATCGATTGCCCGGGTGCGGACCTTTCGACGGCAAAACCAGGCAGAAACAGGGCTGCACCGTGGTGGGCAGGCGCATCGCGCGTCTGGTTGGTCTACTTTCCAATCTCGCTCGGTAGCTTGACCGGCACGTGCGGTGAGGAGCTGACGACCCTCGGGCTTCCGTCGAAATGGGCTTGGCTCCGGATCAGCGATTCCAAAAGCAAAAAAAACTTCTCGGCAAGCATGGCGCAGCCCCGCTAGCTATGGTTCTTTGGATTGGTCGCGGCCAAATCGACGGCAATTCAATCACTTCCGCGAGAGCGCCGGTTTTCAGGCCAAAACGCGACAAGGGCCTTGCGGTTAACGTTCCGCTTGCACAGCATTGCAAGCTGAGCGTGTTCCGCTACCGGCGGCGCCAGCCGAATGCGAACCCCGAAATTGGGCCCGTTGCGGGGTGCAGCAAAGCCCGGAGCTGAGGTCCCTGGTTCGCGGGCCCCGGATCAGGGAGATGTCCCGACGGGGCCGTTGTTCTTGCCGCAATTTTGCGGCCCGCCGACGCATCGGATTATCGAACCGGTTCAGCAGGTCGAGCCAGGCGGCAAGCAGGGCGTGGCGCCGAAGATGCGCTCGCACCGCTGTTTTTTCAGCGTGATCAGCCCGAGTCCCCATGGACGCAAGAATAACCCAAGATGGTTTAGAAGTAGTTGCCAACCCCGGCGCGAGGCCAGGCGGTCAGCTCATGATCCGGAAAGAGCCTGCCCCGCACTTGGATTGCAGGGTGGGCACCGTAGCGTTCCGCCACTCACGCCTTTCTGAGCGGCGCCGAAAATGCTAGAATTGCGTTTAGCGGCTTTTTTCGGAGATCTTAAGGAGAAGAAACGGATGCGAGCTTTCCGCGCTGTTTTGGTCATCGCGTTCTTCGTCGCTTTCCTGGCCGGACCTGCCTACGCGCAGCAAAAATCGGTGCCCAAATACGGGGAAGAAACCAAGGACAAGACGGACCAGGAAAAGGAGGCGGAAAAGGCCGCCGAACGAGCCTACAAGCGATCGCTCGGCAACATTCCAGACCAGGGCCCGACCGATCCGTGGGGCACCGTGCGCGGCAACAACGACGCCCCCAAGGCGTCCGCGGCAAAAGGCAAGAAGACGACAAAGGCCGGCAGCGTCAACTAGGCCATGATCCGGAAAAGCATGCCCTCGGGCTACGACCCGATGGTGGGTATCGGTTTTCCCTCGCGACAAACGCGAAGCGCGTTTGCGCGGAGATCATGCTCACACAAAAAGATAGAGCGGGATGACGATTCGAGGATAAGTGATCCCGATCTAGCTAGCGCATGATCCGAAAAGAATGCCCTCGGGCTCGACTGGGTGTGTCACCCCCAGCCCGCGCCCTAGTAAGCATTGCTGCGGGCTTGCTCGCAGACATCAAGCCGCTCGCCGTCCCCAGGGCACAGCCGCCCAGACCCGCTCGTGAAGGTAGTACCAGGCGATCTTGGTGACGATCTCGAGCCCTGCGATCCCACCCGCGATCTGAACCTTGCCCGTCATGAACCAACTGATCGCGAATGTGTCGAGCGTCCCCATCGTCCGCCAGCTGATGGCCTTAAGGACTGATCTCGTATGGGTTTCTGCCCCGCGAAACAAAATCACCCGGCGTGCCTCCCTGCTTGCCCCGCTGCTTAGCGACCTCAGAACTTATCACGCTGGTGCCCTTCGCCTGGTTCCAGTTTCACAAATTCGCCGATGGACAGGGGATGCGAATGCGTGCATTTTGCCCAAGAAATTCGAGAAACTCGTTGAATTGACTTACTAATCGCAGGGTACCGTCAACGCCTCGCGCCTTGGGGATACGTGGATTCGCTCGGTGAGGAGGATGCGCGGGTGGATGCACAGCTCAAGAATATCTGCCGAGGTTGCTAGGATGGCTGCGCGCGAAACTTCGTCGCGCCCCGAAGCCGTAGATAACACGCAAAAGTAGCTTATCTACCATCCCGATGAACCTTCTTGAATCCCTCCCCACCGTGATCGGAACAGCCGCCGTGGCGCCGGCGCTGCTGATCCTGTGGCTCGTGATCGCCGCCAACGAGCGACCCGGTCCGCCGCTCAAGGTCTGGACCGCATTTTTGCTCGGCGCCGCCAGCATTTCGCTGTTGGGCGTGGTGCGCGCGCCGTTTGCCAAGCTGCTTGCAGCCCCGGAGAACCCAGGGGTTGCCGAGATGGTGCATTCGGTGTTCGGGGTCGCCCTGCCGGAGGAAATCGTCAAGATTCTCGTCATCGTCACGGTCGCAACGCTGGCGCGGCGCCGGCCGTCCGCTGACCCGATGGACACCGTGGTCTATGGCGCCGCCACTGGCCTTGGTTTCGCGGCCTACGAAAACCTCGCCTATCTCGTGCAGCATGCCGATATGTGGCGATCGCTCGCGGCGTTGCGCAGCGTGCTGACGGTGCCGTTCCACGGCGCGCTCGGCGTCATCGCCGGCGCCTATCTCGCGATGGCGCGATCCGGCACCGCGCTCGGCGCGCACCAGCATCATCGCGACTGGGCGCGCCTCTCGAACTGGATATTGATATTGATGGCCCCCTTGGCGTTG
>JBATYU010000002.1:0-7924 GCA_049674245.1 Bradyrhizobium sp.
GCGGATTGAGCCGGACCACCCTGGCCTTGATGACGACCCGCCGCGCTCGAAACCGGCCCGCGGAATCTCTTTGCCCCCCTCCTTACCCGACCGAGGAAAGGAGGCCACGACCTTCGCACCTCGGCCACGCGCGTTGAATCGACCCGTCCTGCCTCCTTCCCGGCCACTGGCCGAGCCCATCCGCTGAGGATCGCCACCTGCCTTGCGGACTGCGATCTGGGCCTGCTTGAGGAACGGTTGCGTCCGCGGATTGATGTGTGCTCCACCGTTGCGTGACCGACCAGGTCTGACCCTAAAATTTTCGATATCATCACGTGCCATGACGCGACGATTGGCTTCGGAAAAAGCCGACACAAGAGCTTCCGAGCATCGATCGCATCAAATCGCATTAGCGCGTATGATGGCGAAGAAATAGCGGGGCTCCTCCTCGACGCACATTGCGAGCGCCATCGCTCGGAAGATTGAAATTCATCGGGAAAGTCCATAGGGCGGCACCTGCACACCTTGCACCGCGCCGTTTTGACGCCGCGAAAACTTGCAAAATTCAATGTGCAGACAAGCCTTTGCGACCGAAGGAAGCCAGCGAACGCCAGTTCGCTTTATCTCGCCGTCTTAATCGGCCAGGACTCTTGCTTCGTCTTCGACATCGTCGCTGATTCCCAATTTATTCTGGCGTTCGCTCCAATACGCAATTCGGTTCGGGTCGAGGGCTGCAATTCGTCTGCGCTCAAAATGCTCACCGAAGCGTCGATCAACTGCTGTCGGACTGTTACGTCGCGGTGCAAACGGTGCGCTCGGACGAATGCGGTGGAAGTTATGGACCAGCCGACGTCACGCGTCCGACAGTGTTTGCCGACATCGTCGGCGATCAGGAGAGCGCCCCGATTTGTCGACAACCGGGCGGGCCGACGGGACGGCCGCGGGCGTGATTATCGCTGTCGGGAAAGCCGGTCGCGACGTCCTGCGCCATGCCGTTCGGCTGCCCGTCACTGAACGGTACGAACACGACCCTGTAAAGGGTGAACGGACCTTGTCCCGGATGCGCTATCGCGACTGGTGAAGTAGCAAAGGCCGCTGCAGGTGTCTTGTCGGCTCAGCTGTAATACCGCCAGCGTTGCGGCGGGCGGCGCGGTGGGCGCGTCATCAATAGCGCCAACGCAAAGCCAATGCCACCTGCGATCAACAACGAACCGAGTGGATTGTCCTGAACCTTCTTCGCGATCGCTTGCGAGCCATCACGGAATGTGTCGCCGCTGTTGTCATAAGCGTCTTTGGCGTAGCTGACGGCGGCATCCGTAGCATCGCGCGCTGCATCCTTGGCCTGGCCGTATAGATTCTGCGCAGTGCCCGTCGCCTCGCGAGCGCGTCCCGCGGCCTGGGTTCTTGGGTCGCTGGCAATATCGCCTACCGCACCCTCGACCTTCCCGGCGAAGTCCTTTGCCGAGCCAGCAATTCGATCCTTGTCCATTGCGCACACTCCCTGAGATGAATTTTCAAAGAGCTAACCGACGAGATCAGGTTCGGTTCCTGCGCTTGCCGAAAGCCGGTTTGCAACGTGATCTGTGCTCGATGCCCAGTGGCGAGCAAGGAATAAGCTCAAACCCTCGCTTTGAAGCAAACGGTGGAACGCAGTCGGCCTTTCCGACGAATGTCCGTTGGCATTGGCTATGTTGGATGTCCCGTTTTGCCGGTTTTTCGGTTGGGAATTTTTTTGGATGGAACCTATTGATTTCCCTTTGCATTATCCTGCCATGGGCAACTCAGCAGCAACGTTACGGTCGCCAGCGAAGGTGGCTGCCGAAGACGGCGATCATGTCGAGCCGCCGCCCGAAATCGTCGATCCTGATCCGGACCTATCGCCAGAAGAAGCCGAGCAGGTGCGCAAGGATTATTTGTTGACGCGATTCTGGATCAGCGCGCGCGGATATTGGGGCAAGAACGGCGATCGACTGGCGTGGCTGCTTTCGACCGGACTTCTGATCCTGATCGTCGCCAATGTCGGCATCCAATACGGCATCAATATCTGGAATCGCGCGATCTTCGATGCCATCGAGAAGCACGATTCGGCGATGGTGTTTTACATGACTGCCGTATTTTTCCCGCTCGCCGTGGGCAGCGTGCTACTGGGCGTGGCGCAGGTCTACGTGCGCATGTCCATCCAGCGCCGCTGGCGCGCCTGGCTGACCAATTCAGTGGTGTCGCGCTGGCTGACGAATGGCCGCTACTATCAGCTCAATCTTGTCGGCGGCGATCATAAGAACCCGGAATATCGCATCGCCGAAGACCTTCGGATCGCGACCGATTCGCCGGTGGATTTCATGGCCGGCGTGACCTCGGCGTTCCTGTCGGCCTCGACCTTCATCGTCGTGCTCTGGAGCATCGGCGGCGCGCTGACGCTGACGATCGGGGGATCGACCGTCACCATCCCCGGCTTTCTTGTCATTGCAGCTGTACTTTACGCCGCGATCGCATCCAGCTCGATCATGGTGATCGGACGCCGCTTCGTCCAGATCTCCGAGGACAAAAACCAGGCGGAAGCCGAATACCGCTTTACGCTGACGCGCGTACGCGAGAACGGCGAAAGCATCGCGCTTCTCGGCGGTGAGGAAGAAGAGCGCGACGGCATCGACAAGACCTTCAGCAACGTGCTTCGGCAATGGGCGCGGCTTGCCGACCAACACATGCGCACCACGCTGGTGTCGCAGGGTTCGAGCCTGATCGCGCCGGTGGTGCCGGTGCTATTGTGCGCGCCGAAATTTCTCGACGGCAGCATGACGCTCGGACAGGTGATGCAGGCGGCATCCGCCTTCACCATCGTTCAAAGCGCATTCGGCTGGCTGGTCGACAACTATCCCCGGCTTGCGGACTGGAACGCCTGCGCGCGACGCATCGCCTCGCTGATGATGTCGCTTGACGGGCTCGAGCGCGCCGAGCGCGGCGACGGCATCGGCCGCATCAAACGCGGCGAGACGGAGGGTGAGGCCATACTGTGCCTGAACGATCTCTCGGTAACGCTGGACGACGGCACGGCCGTTGTCGGTGAAACCGAGGTCGTGATCGAGGCGGGCGAACGGCTGTTGGTGGCCGGCGAATCCGGTACCGGCAAGAGCACGCTAGTGCGGGCCATTGCCGGGCTGTGGCCTTGGGGCGGCGGTAGCGTCAACTTCCACCCCGACCGCCGTCTGTTCATGCTACCGCAACGGCCCTACGTGCCCTCGGGCACGCTTCGCCGCGCGGTCGCCTATCCCGGAGCCGCCGAAGACTGGACGGTGGAGCAGATTGGCGAGGCGCTTCAAAAAGTAGGCCTCAATCATCTGAAGGAGAAAATCGACGAGGATGCACCGTGGGATCAAACGCTATCGGGCGGCGAAAAGCAGCGCCTGGCGTTTGGCCGATTGCTGCTGCACAACCCCGATATCGTCGTGCTGGACGAGGCGACCTCCGCGCTTGACGAGAAAAGTCAGGACAAGATGATGGAAATGATCACGAAGGAATTGCCAAAGGCAACCATCGTCAGCGTGGCGCATCGTACGGAGCTCGAAGCCTTCCACAGTCGCAAGATCGTGCTGGAACGGCGCAAGGGTGGTGCAAGACTCGTCAGCGACGTCGATCTCATTCCGCGCAAGGGCAAGCGCCGGCTTCTCAGCCGCTTCCTCCGGCATCGCAAGGCCCGAGCCGCGCCGACGAAGTGATCGAAGACTGGGAATGTCTTCTATCGGCGCTCGAGCCGAATTCAGTCTCGCCGGAACAAGTTGTTGTGCCGTCAGTTGCTCCTTCCTCACCAGAGGAGGACAAACGATGGTTGTGGAAACACGAGAAACTGGTTCCCTGATCGGCAGCGATAAGGTTGAAGGAACCGCTGTCTATGGCGCCAACGATACTAAGATCGGGTCGATCGAGCGGGTCATGATCGATAAGATGACTGGCAAAGTTTCGTATGCCGTCTTGAGCTTTGGCGGATTCCTTGGGATCGGCGACGACCACTATCCGCTTCCTTGGCAATCTTTGAAATACGACACCAACCTGGGCGGCTATCGCACCGGGATAACCGAGACCCAACTTAAGGGAGCGCCGAAGTACGGTAACGACAACACGTGGAACTGGGCCGATCCCGCAAGGGCCCGCGCAGTGAACGATTACTACGGCGTCGCAATATAACAATAGCACAAGGCCCGCTAAGGCGGGCCTCCTTTTTCAAATAGGCCGCCGTCTTCACGCCAATAGCCGTCGGGTTGCGCTGCGCCACCCGATTCAAGGACAGTTCGTCAGGAAGGAAGTTGCGCTTTCCTTCGCTCCAGCTGATGAAGGATTTTTCAGATGCAGCCTTCTCTCCGGAAATGATCGAGATAATGAACGCTACGCTCGAGGCATCGATAGCTACGCTGCCACACCCGGTAAGTTTTGCGCATGTCAATCTGTTGGCTGAATCGATATTGCGCGCAGCAAACGCAGGTGAACAAGATGTCGCGGTGCTGCAAAGATTAGCCCTCTTGGAACTTCAAATAGCTCCGCGTTCGTGAAGGGCCTAACGCCTCTCATCGCTAGCCAATCATCGGCGGCGGCCCACCGCAATACCCAGCATAAACGCAACGAAGAGAGAACCGAGCGGCGCTTCACGCGCCATATTGCTCAATATACTCAACGGCATTCCCGGCCTGCGCCCGGCATCTATCGCGCCTTGGACAAAATCGACCGCTACTTTCATAGCATCGGAGATTTCCGCAATGGTCGATTTTGGCTCTGGAACGGGGTCCATGCCCTCGTAATGGTCAATCTTTCTTCGATTTCAATCAATCGATCAGATGGCGGATCGTTCCTGGATAACATCGTTTTCGATTCGATGCGGCCGCGATGATCCTGTCGCGCAGCTGCATTCCCACGAGCCGCTTCGAGGGGGCGGAGAGAAGGTGGTGGCGCCGGAAATACGTCGATGGCTGGGCGCGCGTGGCGCAGCACGGTAACTGACCCGGAACGCTCGCCATGGACGATGATTATATCGATTAGCCAATGCCGGGTGAACCTAGGAGTAAACAATGCCCAAAGACGCACATTCAAAGGCCGCGGAGCATCATGACAATGTCGTTCCGGGCACTTTGTTATGCATGACGGATCCCATCGAACAAGTGCTTGCCCCAGCTGCCATTAAACGCGCCCTGAGTATCTTTCAAGCCTTCAAGGATCGTGATCATGCAACGATTGTGCAGGCACGCAAGGCCCTTACCGAGCATATTTTCGGATTGGTCGCTTCCGGCCAACTAGACGAGCACAAACTCGTGGTTTCAGGTTTGACGCATCTCAAGTCGCTTGAGGCAAACGCGGAAGCGGCCAAACCATGAAAATTCGCTCCCATTCCGAGAGCCATATCGTTTCCAAGGCGGAGAGCCTCCGATAGCCGGCCGTTACGGTTGACCGGAACCCCCGGCGGATCCGTACACTTGACCTGTCGCGAAGCTGGCATCCGCTGCAGCAAGCTGGACGTAGATCGAGCCCAGCTCTGCCGGTTGACCGGCGCGCCCCATCGGCGTTTGTCCTCCGAACTTCTCAAGCTTTTCCATCGTCGCGCCGCCAGACACCTGAAGCGGAGTCCAGATCGGTCCAGGCGCGACCGCGTTGACCCGGATGCCTTTCGGCGCAAGCTGCTTCGCCAAGGATTTTACGTAATTCATGGTTGCAGCTTTTGTTTGAGCGTAGTCGTACAGGTCCGGGGACGGATCGTACGCCTGCTCCGAGGTGGTGCCGATGATGACCGAGCCGGGTTTGAGGTGGGGGAGCGCTGCCTTGATGATCCAGAAAGGCGCGTAGATATTCGTCTTCATCGTCGCATCGAAATCCTCCGACGACACGTCCAGGATCGAGGGCCTGGTCTGTTGCCGACCGGCGTTGCTAACGATGATGTCGAGGCCGCCCAAGCCCTCAACCGCACGGGCGACGAGTTCCTGACAAAACTTCTCATCGCGAAGATCGCCGGGGATTGCTATCCCGACGCGGCCTTCGGCCTTGATCAGGTCGATGACTTCCTTGGCGTCCGGCTCTTCGGTCGGAAAATAGTTGATCGCGACGTCCGCGCCTTCGCGTGCGTAGGCGATGGCAGCTGCGCGACCCATGCCGGAATCGCCGCCAGTTATCAGCGCTTTGCGACCGGCAAGACGACCTGACCCGCGATAGCTTTCCTCGCCGTGGTCTGGACGCGGATCCATCTTGCTCGCCAAGCCGGGCCATGGCTGAGACTGTTTCTTATAAGGCGGCTTCGGGTATTTGTCGGCGGGGTTCTGCAATTCCTGGGCTGGCATTTCCGAGTTTCCTTTGGCGAACGACGGGGATGCGGCTGCCGCAATGCCGATTCCAGCTGTGCTGATGATCGTTCTTCGCGTGACTCTTGACGTTTCGGACATGGCCGATGCTCCACTATCCCGCTGGCCAATCAATAACTCCTAGCCACCAACGTCGTTGCGAAGAGGCACTAAATTTTCGATTTCCGCTTGGCTTCAAACACCAATCTCAATCAGTTTGGATTCTTTTTGCGGATTGTGCGGCTTGTTTTTTTATTTCTTCTTGGAATCGGCGATCAGGCGATCCGGACTGCTCTCAAGCTGACGCATCACTTTCTTCATGATCGCTTCGCGCGTCTTTTTGCTCGGCGAATAGCCTTGGATCGTTATCTTCATCTTATCTTTGGCGGCATGATACTCACGATCGACCTCCGGCTTTTTGGACATTTTTCGTTCCTCCGAAAAAGATCCGCGACCGATCGTGGCAGATTTCATAGATTGACGCTCGATTCCAAGCGGCTTGTCATACGAACACGGCCGTTGTGTTGCGTCCTCTAACGCACGGTTGACGTTCGAGAGAAGTAAGTACGCGTATCACGGCTCAATTTGGCCTCGTTGAGTAACCCGTCCGAAGTGCGATTTGCCGTCAACGCTCAAGACGCTCGTTCGATGGAGCCGATCGGCCCCCGCGCTTACCTGTCGTTCGGACAGAGCCAGCAGCAGGATGATGTACGTTCCGGCTGTACAGACGAGAAGGGTCCACCTCATTGAGTCCTCCGGTGGTCCCAATGCCAAAAGTCACTCAAAGTTCCCTTTGGAATAATCGTGGCGGTGATTACTCAAAGTAGGTTACCGGCGTGTCGTTTGTCGACGCTTGTGCTTGAGGGGCGAGATAAGCGGGTCGTTCGAAAGATCGTTTCGGTTTTGCACTCTTCGAAGGGTCACGCCGGATCGCAGCGGCCGGCGCCAGATCTTGCTAGAACGACAAACAGTTACGGCAGTTCAGACTTGATGGCGCCTTTAGCAAATGAGCTGTTGCCGCTCGCTTGCCAAAAGGCGGCAACATTCAGCCACATCGGCGTAGCGTTTTTTCGAGCCCGGTTCGGTGGCCGCTCTCGCCAGTTCATCAAACTCAGCGGCCTTTCCCAAATACTTAGCGACGCCATGCATAGGGTCTCGTCGCCAACGCCACGCACATCGTCAAACGAAAAGCCCGGCTAAAGGGCCGGGCGGATCGCAAATATCATTTAGCGCACGGCAGTACGGGCAATTAGATGATAAGTCCCCGATGCCGTCTGTTCACTTTTTAACGCAAGGGTGAGGAATCAAACCAGGCAGGCAGACCTACAAGGTGGTCGAAATACACTAGCGAAACGAGCGGCGCAGCCAGGGTCGAGGAACGGCACGTCGATTGGCTCGATATGGATTAAGGCCGCCGACTCCGCTTCGGCTGCATTGACGATCTCAATCGGCTCTCGCGCCGCCGCTTGGTGGTAAGGAGGAAGTTCGGCGGTTACCCATTGGCACCACTGCGTTCCATGAAAAGGCCGCTGGAAGTATATCCAGCGGCCCACCGGGCTCAAAATTACTCGGAACTCATACTCGTTACCGTCGTAGTTTTTCCCGCGTTGGCGCGGGGGCGTGCATACCTCAGA
>JBATYU010000003.1:0-12466 GCA_049674245.1 Bradyrhizobium sp.
GGCTGCATCAGCGAGGCCGCGATCGAGCGCGCCATCGCGGCGCTCAGCATTTGCCGCGACAAGATCGAATCGAGGCGAGCCAAACGGCTGCGGCTGATTGCGACCGAAGCCTGCCGCGCGGCGTCGAACGCCGAAGGCTTTCGGGATCGGGTCGCCGCCGCGACCGGCATCCGGCTCGAGGTCATCGATCGCGAAACCGAGGCGGCGCTGGCGGTAATCGGTTGCTCGCCGCTGCTCGATCCGAAGGGGCGCGGCGCCATCCTGTTCGATATCGGCGGCGGTTCGACCGAACTGGTTCGGATCGAGCGCGATCCCGACGAATTAAATGCCGAGCCGCGCATCAAGGCGTGGATGTCGATCCCGCTCGGCGTGGTGTCGCTGGCCGAACATTTCGGCGGCCGGGACGTGAGCCGGCAATCCTATGCGCGGATGGTCGAGGAAGTCGCGCGACATGTCGCGCCGTTCGCGGCCGGGCACGCCGGCGACTTGCGCGATATGCACTTGCTTGGCACCTCGGGGACAGTGACGACGCTCGCCGGCATCCATCTCAATCTCGCGCGATACGATCGCCGCCGGGTCGACGGCACCTGGATGAGTGACGCCGACATCACCGCGACCATCGAAAAGTTGCTCGGCATGAGCTATTCCGAGCGCGCCAACAATAATTGCATCAGCGTCGAGCGCGCCGACCTGGTGCTGGCGGGCTGCGCCATCCTCGATGCGATCCGCAACGCGTTTCCGCTGCCGCGGCTGCGCGTCGCCGATCGCGGCTTGCGCGAGGGCATGCTGGTCGAGATGATGCGCGAGGACGGCGCGCTGAAGGCGTGTTAGAGCGTTGGCCTACCTCGCCCCGCTTGCGGGGAGAGGGAGAAGAGCACACCGGGGCAGCAAGCAACGACATGGCAAAGGACTTAACCGGCCGGCTGCACGTCACGGTCAAGACCGGCGGCAAGCGAAAACTGTCGTCAAAACTCTGGCTGGAGCGCCAGCTCAACGATCCCTATGTGGCGCAGGCCAAGCGGGATGGCTACCGCTCGCGCGCGGCCTACAAGCTGATCGAGATCGACGACAAATATCGTTTCCTCAAGCCCGGCATGTCGGTGGTCGATCTAGGCGCGGCGCCTGGCGGCTGGAGCCAGATCGCGGCCAAACGTGTCGGTGCTGCTGACGGCAAAGGCAAGGTGATCGCGGTCGACATTCTGGAGATGCCGGAGATTGCGGGCGTCAGCTTCGCGCAGCTCGATTTTTTGGCCGAGGATGCGCCGGAAAAACTGCGTGCCATGATCGGCGGCCGCGCTGACGCGGTGCTGTCGGACATGGCGGCCAACACCACCGGCCATCGCAAGACCGATCAGTTGCGTATCCTGGGTCTCGTCGAGGGCGCGGCGGCGTTCGCTTCGGAAGTGCTCAATCCCGGCGGCACGTTTCTGGCAAAAGCGTTTCAGAGCGGGGCCGACGCCGAATTGCTGGCGCAGTTGAAGCGCGATTTCGCAAGCGTGCGGCATGTGAAGCCGGCCTCGAGCCGCAAGGATTCCTCCGAGCGCTACGTGCTGGCGACGGGGTTTCGGGGTCAGCCGAAATAGTTCCGGCAGAGCGCATCCCGGATCGATTTCGCTCCAGTGCGACATTTGTTCCGTACCCGGAACCTACCCGCCGCGCGAGAGTTTGTTAGCGTCACTCTCATCCGCTCTGGAGGGCTTCTTGGACCGCCGGCGCTTCCTACAGGTAGCGGCTTCTCTGCCGCTCGCATCATCAACCGCTAGCGGGCTCGTCCTGCCCGCGAAAGCAGATTCTAGCCCGTTTGATCGGTCAATTGTTCGGCAGTTGGCGCGCGATGCGGCAAGCAAGTCGTACAAGGCTCCCGAGACGAAATTGCCCGATAGTTTGGCGAATTTGGACTACGACCATTACCGGCAGATACGTTTCGTGCCTGATCGCGCGCTGTGGCGTAGCGAGAAACTTCCGTTCCAAGTGCAGTTCTTCCATCGCGGCTTCTTCTATGGCCCGCGCGTGGACATCTACGAAGTCGCCAATGGCCAGGCGACCAAGATTGCCTACCGGTCCGACGATTTTTCCTTCGGCAGCAACAC
Source organism: Bradyrhizobium sp. (assembly GCA_049674245.1). Lineage (GTDB taxonomy): Bacteria > Pseudomonadota > Alphaproteobacteria > Rhizobiales > Xanthobacteraceae > Bradyrhizobium. The sequence goes on from JBATYU010000003.1 coordinate 2,091, forward strand.
GCCACCGAATCCGGAGATAGATCTGGGCTTCGCCGGTTTTCGGATTCACGCGCCGATCAACAGGCCCGACTACTACGACGAGGTGTGCGTCTTTCTGGGCGCGAGTTACTTCCGGGCGGTCGCGAAAGGCGAGATTTACGGCCTGTCAGCTCGTGGATTGGCGATCAACACCGGCGAGGCCAAAGGGGAGGAATTCCCGCTTTTCAAGACATTCTGGATTGAGAAGCCGGCCACCAACGCCACTTCCATCGTCGTGCACGCTTTGCTCGACAGCGAAAGCACCACGGCGGCCTATCGCTTCACGATACGGCCTGGTGGCTCCACGATCTTCGACGTGGAAATGGCAGTCTATCCGCGCGTCGCACTCGACCATGCCGGCCTTGCGCCGATGACGAGCATGTTTTTCTTCGGCCCGAACGACCGGATCGAGGTCGATGATTTTCGTCCCGCGGTGCATGATTCCGACGGAATCGCGATCTTTAACGGCCGGGGCGAGGAATTATGGCGCCCGCTCAGCAATCCCAGGGATCTGCAGATCAGCACTTTCGCCGATCTCAATCCGCGCGGCTTCGGTTTGATGCAGCGGCAAAAGAATTTCTTCGCCTATCAGGACATTGAATCGAGTTTCGAGAAGCGGCCAAGCCTCTGGGTCGAGCCGATCGGGGATTGGGGCGAAGGTTCGGTTCAGCTGATTGAAATTCCGACCAAGGAAGAAATCCACGACAATATCGCGGGCTTTTGGCGCCCAAAGGATCCGCTGCAAGCCAAGGGCGAATACACCTACACCTATCGTCTGCATTGGGGTCCGGATACGCCCAAGGTCTCATCGCTGGCCCGGTTCGCAAGAACGGGCGTGGGCGCAAGAGGCGAAGGCACCAAAATATTCGTCCTCGATTTGATCGGCGACAAGCTCAAGTCGATCGATCCCAACAGCATACGCGGCAACGTCACCGCCGAAAAAACCGAGATCAAGAACATCGTCACGCAGCCAAACCCGGCCATCGGGGGTTGGCGGTTGAGCTTTGAGGTTTCTATCAAGGCGCCGATCGAACTGCGCGCATCACTGATGCAGGGCAATGACGCCATATCGGAGGTGTGGGTCTATCGATGGGCACCCTGAGGCAGGACCACGACCTGGAATTCTCTCACGGCGGGCCGCGCGGGCCATTGCTTCCGGCCGAGTCGCCGCTAACGATGTCCAAGCAACAATTGCGGGGCCTTGAGCGAGGCAGGATTGATCCAAAAGCCGTCCCCACGCCGGTGGCGTTTCGGCGTGCCTGCATCCTCATAGCTACCGCGGCAATGACATCAGCCGGGTCCTACGAGATGTACGAAGTTCTTCAGGTCGGCGGCGTTACGATCCTCGAATGGATGGTGCTCGCTCTCTTCGTGCTGCTGTTCGCTTGGATCGCCTTCTCGTTCATGTCTACGGTAGCTGGATTCGTCGTGCTGCTCTTCCGGATGAAAGATCCGCTCGGCATCGATCCCGAAGCGCCGCTTCCGTCGATAGGCCGCAGGAGCGCGATGTTGTTGCCGACCTATAACGAAGACCCTCATCGAATCATGGCGCGCCTCAGGGCGATGTACGAGTCGGTCGACCTGTCCGGATATGGTTCGCGGTTCGACTGGTTTGTGCTGAGTGACACGACGGATCCATCGATCTGGATTGCGGAAGAGAAATGTTTTCTGCGGCTTCGCCAGGAGTCGGGGGCCAACAATATCTATTATCGTCACCGCCGTGAGAACACGGCGCGAAAATCAGGCAATATCGAGGACTGGGTCAAGCGGTTCGGCGGCGGCTACGACCATATGATCATCCTGGATGCCGACAGCCTGATGACGGGCGACACCATCGTCCGGCTGGCGTCCGCGATGGAGACGCATCCAAGCGTCGCTCTGATCCAGACGCTGCCCGTTGTTGTCAACGCAAAGACGCTGTTCGCTAGATTGCAGCAGTTTTCGGGGCGGCTGTACGGCCCGCTGATAGCTGCAGGCATTGCCTGGTGGCATGGCTCCGAAGGCAATTATTGGGGACACAACGCCATTATTCGCGTGCGCGCGTTTGCGCAGGACGCGGGTCTGCCCGACCTGAAGGGCCGCAAACCCTTCGGCGGGCACATTCTCAGCCACGATTTCGTGGAAGCGGCGCTGATGCGGCGAGGAGGGTGGGCCATCAGAATGGCGCCCACGCTGGGTGGCAGCTTCGAGGAATGCCCGCCGTCGCTACTGGATTTCGCCGCGCGCGACCGCCGCTGGTGCCAGGGCAACCTCCAGCATCTGGCGGTGCTCCCGGCACGCGGGCTGCATTGGGTATCGCGACTTCATCTGCTTACCGGGATCGGTTCATATCTTACGGCACCGCTCTGGCTTTTGTTTCTGGTGTTCGGCATTTTGATCTCCCTGCAGGCGCAGTTTGTCAGGCCCGAATATTTTCCAAAGGGCTTTTCATTGTTTCCAAATTGGCCCGCCCAGGATCCGATCCTCGCGGCTTGGGTTTTTGTCGGCACCATGGGGCTCTTGGTGGTACCGAAACTTCTCGCTTACGTTCTGCTCGGAATTCAAAGGCGAAACCGCAGGCAGTTCGGTGGCGGAGGGCTGGTTTTGGTGGGTCTCGTGATCGAGACATTTCTGTCGGGCCTGATCGCGCCGGTGATGATGATCTTTCAATCCGGCGCAATAGCGGAAATCCTTTTGGGACGCGATGCAGGCTGGCAGGTTCAGCGCCGCGAGGGAGGCGAGGTGCCCGCAAGAGAGCTGATGCGCCAATATGCCTGGCCTACGTTGATTGGCCTCGCCATGGCCGCCAGCGCCTACGCGGTGTCGCTGCCATTGCTGCTTTGGATGGCGCCCGTGGTTATCGGCCTCCTCCTTTGCGTTCCAATCGCCAGGCTGTCGTCAAGGGTTTCTCACACCGGGTTGTTCCGCACCCCGGAGGAAACAGCTCCGCCTCCGGTGCTGCTTCGCGCGGAAGAATTCGCAAAGGCCGCCGGCGAAGCTGCCACGTCTCCGCTGCTCGAATTGGCTAACGACCGCCAATTGCTGGAAAGCCATTTGGCGAATTTGCCCGGTGAAGAACGACGCAACCGCGGCCAGATCGACCCGCATCTGGCGATCGCGCGCGCCAAGATCGAGGACGCGGAGACGTTTGGCGAAGTGTTGGGTTATCTGACGGCGCGCGAGACGCTCGCTGTGCTCAACTCGCGCGCAATGTTGACCACCGTGTGCGCGATGTCGCGCCGTAATGGGTGAGCGTGATCTAGCCCAGCCGCTGATCCCGCGCGTCCTGGGTGGTTTCGCTCGCTGCAAGAGCCGCCTCCTTCGCGGCTCCCTTGCGGCTGGAAATCGCCAGCGCCTTGCGGCCCGAGATTTCGTGCCCGGCGTCGTCAGGCATCTGCCAGAAGAACCAGGCCGATACCGCCGAGATCAAGGCGACGACCAGAAACGCCGGGGCGAAAACACCGGCGCTGAGCTCGCTCACGTGGCGCAGCGCCATGGTCGATTCCACCGAGAACGCGCCGACCGCGACGCCGGCCGAGATCGCGAGTTGCTGGTTGACGCTGACGAGCGTGGTGGCGCGGCTCATTTGCCCGGGCTCGACTTCGGCGTAGGCGACCGTGTTGATCGCGGTGAACTGCAGCGAGCGGAAGAACCCGCCGACCACGAGGATGATCATGATCAGCAGCAGCGGCGTCGTCGCCGTGAACAGCGCGCAGGCCGCGAGGAAGAACGAGCTGACGACGGCGTTGATGGTCATCAAATTGCGGAAGCCGAAGGTGCGGATGATGCGCGCGGCCAGCGTCTTCATCCCCATCGCGCCGACCGCGGAGCCAAAGGTCACCATGCCCGACTGGAACGGCGTGAGACCAAAACCGACCTGCATCAACAGCGGCAGCAGAAACGGCAGCGCGCCGATTCCGAGCCGAAACAGGAAGCCGCCGATGATGCTGGCGCGCAGCGTAGAGAGACGCAGCATCGAGAAATCCAGCACCGGCGATCCGGTGCGCCGCGCATGGATCACATAGAGCGTCATCGAGATCGTGCCGATCCCAACCAGGGCGCCAACCACCGACCATGGCAGCAGATTGAGGCCCGCGACCGAAAGCCCGAAGGCGATGCCGCCGAGCCCAATGCCTGCGAGCACCAATCCATAGAGGTCGAAGCGTTCGGGATCCTCGCTCTTGATCGGATCGATGTATTTCAGCGCCATGAAGATGCCGAGCAAGCCGATCGGAATGTTGATCAGGAAAATCCAGTGCCAGGCGAAGAATGTGGTGATGAAACCGCCGAGCGGCGGTCCGATCACAGGTCCGACCAGCGCCGGCACCGTGACCCATGCCATCGCATTGACCAGCGCGCTCTTGTCGATGGAGCGCAGCAGTACGAGCCGCCCGACCGGTGTCATCATCGCGCCGCCCATGCCCTGCACGATGCGCGCGATCACGAAATGGGTCACCGAAGAAGACAGCGCGCAGCCGATCGATCCCAGCATGAACACGCCGACCGCGATCGCAAACACCATGCGGGCGCCGAAGCGATCGGCGGTCCAGCCGCTGGCCGGGATGAATACCGCGAGCGAGAGCAGATAGGAGGTGATCGCGAGTTTTAGCGTCAGCGGGCTGGTGCCGATGTCGGCCGCGATCGCCGGCAGCGAGGTCGCAATCACAGTCGAGTCCATGTTTTCCATGAACAGGGCTGTGGCCACGATGAGGGGGATCAGGCGTTGCTTGTTCATCTCGCTTTGGGGAGAGCAGGGCGAAAAGGCGGGCGCGGACAGGGCTGTATCACCCCATTGTCATACAGGCTATTGCGGAACCCGCTAAACCGCCTAAATCCCGTGTGACGCTGCTATGCGCTGCACCCGGTCGCCGGAGATCTTGCGATGATCTACGTCCTTGCTGCCTTGTTGCCGCCGCTCGGGCTGCTCCTGAACGGGCAGCCGTTTTCGGCGATTTTCAATCTGGTCCTGATCGTATTTTGCGTGATTTTCGGGCTGGTTTTTCACATCCTGCTGCTGGTGCCGTCGGCGCACGCGATCATTGCGGTGCACATGAAGCGGGAAGAGCGCCGGCACCAGGAGGTGGTGGAGGCGATCCGCCAGCACGGCCCGCCGCCGGGTTATCCGCGCTGAGCCGAAATCGCAGGCGGGGCTAACGAAAAAGCCTGTGCATGGCGCTTTGATTCGGCCGCCCGCCATGCTATCGACCGGCGTCAACCCCACCGATGGGCTTCGATTCGACGGCGACGCCGACAAGCTTCGCCGAAGGCGACGTTCATCCGTAAATGGTATTGCGGCGAACTGCCGCTGATTTTAGGAGTTGGCGATGGCGACCGTGCAGGGATTCCACGAGATCCGCGAAGCCTACACGTTCGACGACGTGCTTCTGAAACCCGGGCTTTCGGATGTGCTGCCTTCCGAGGTGGATATCCGCTCTCACGTCACCCGCGCCATCCCGCTCAACATTCCGATCATCGCATCCGCGATGGATACCGTCACCGAAGCGCGCATGGCGATCGCCATGGCGCAATCCGGCGGCGTCGGCGTCATCCACCGCAATTTCGATCCCGACGGCCAGGCCGCGCAAGTGCGCCAGGTCAAGAAGTACGAATCCGGCATGGTGGTCAATCCGCTGACCATCGGCCCCGATGCGATGCTGTCGGACGCGCTGGCGCTGATGAGCGCTCACGGCTTTTCCGGCATTCCGGTGGTCACCGGTGGCGGCGGCGGCAGACCTGGAAAACTGGTCGGCATCCTCACCAACCGCGATGTTCGTTTTGCGACCGATCCCAGGCAAAAAATCTCCGAGCTGATGACGCATGAGAATCTCGTCACGGTGCGCGAGGGCGTCAGCCAGGACGAGGCCAAGCGGATGCTGCACAAGCATCGCATCGAAAAATTGCTGGTGGTTGACGAACAATATCGCTGCGTCGGGCTGATCACGGTGAAGGACATGGAAAAGGCGGTCGCCCATCCGCTTGCCTGCAAGGATGGACAGGGACGCCTGCGGGTGGCGGCGGCGACCACGGTCGGCGCGGACGGTTACGAACGCACCGAGCGGCTGATCGATGCCGGTGTCGATCTCATTGTCGTGGATACCGCGCACGGCCATTCCTCGCGGGTGCTCGAGGCCGTCAATCGCATCAAGCGGCTCTCCAATGCGGTGCAGGTCATCGCCGGCAACATCGCGACCAAGGAAGGCGCGCAGGCGCTGATCGATGCCGGAGCGGATGCGATCAAGGTCGGCATCGGCCCGGGCTCGATCTGCACCACGCGCATCGTCGCCGGTGTCGGCGTGCCGCAGCTCACCGCGATCATGGATGCGGTGGAAGCCGCGAAGAAGGCCAGTGTGCCCGTCATCGCCGACGGCGGCATCAAATATTCCGGCGATCTGGCGAAAGCGCTCGCCGCCGGCGCCGACATCGCCATGGTCGGTTCGCTGCTCGCCGGTACCGACGAGACGCCGGGCGAAGTGTTCCTGTGGCAGGGCCGCTCTTACAAGGCCTATCGCGGCATGGGCTCGGTCGGCGCGATGGCGCGCGGCTCCGCCGACCGCTACTTCCAGCAGGACATCAAGGATACGCTGAAACTGGTTCCCGAGGGCATCGAGGGCCAGGTGCCGTACAAGGGTCCGGTCAGCAACGTCATGCATCAGCTCGCCGGCGGCTTGCGCGCCGCGATGGGCTATGTCGGCGCGCGAAACATCGCCGAGTTTCACAACAAGGCGCAGTTCGTGCGCATTACCGGCGCTGGCCTGCGCGAAAGCCACGTCCACGACGTCACAATCACGCGCGAGAGCCCGAACTATCCGGGCGGGGTGTAAGAGCGGAGTCATTCCGGGGCGATGCGAAGCATCGAACTCTGATGTGCTCTTGCACATCTGAGAATCTCGAGATTCCCCGATGTGCAATTGCACATCTGAGGTCTGGTGCTAACGCACCATCCCGGAATGGCGCGGTAAAGGATTGCTTCGATTCACTCGCAATGACGAAACAAAAGTTGGAGGAAACAATCATGCCCCAGTCCGCAAAGCGCGTCGTTCTCGTCTCCCGTCCCGTGGGCGAGCCAAAACCGTCCGACTTCCGAATTGAGGAGTGCGCGGTGCCGACACCCGGCCCCGGCCAGGTGCTGCTGCGCACGATCTGGCTGTCGCTCGATCCCTATATGCGCGGCCGCATGAGCGACGGCCCGTCCTATGCGGCGCCGGTGCCGATCGGCGGCGTGATGGAGGGCGGCACCGTTTCCGAAGTGATCGCCTCCAACAATCCGGACCTTGCCAAGGGCGACATCGTGCTGTCGCGCGCCGGCTGGCAGACGCATGCGCTGTCCGAAGGCAAGGGCCTGACCAAAATCGATCCGAAGATCGCACCGATCTCGACCGCCGTCGGCGTGCTCGGCATGCCCGGGATGACCGCATACACCGGCCTGCTCGAGATCGGCAAACCGCAGCCAGGCGAGACCGTCGTGGTCGCGGCCGCCTCCGGCGCCGTCGGCTCGGCGGTCGGGCAGATCGCGAAGATCAAGGGCGCCCGCGCTGTCGGCATCGCCGGCGGCAAGGACAAATGCGACTATGTCAAACGCGAACTCGGTTTTGACGACTGTCTCGATCATCGCGATCCTGATCTGGCTTCAAAATTGAAGGATGCCTGTCCGAAGGGGATCGACGTCTATTTCGAGAATGTCGGCGGGGCGGTGTTCGAGGCGGTGTTTCCGCTGCTCAACGCGTTCGCGCGCGTGCCGGTGTGCGGCCTGATCGCGCACTATAACGACACCGAGGCGAAGCCGCCGAAATGGGCTCCGTCCATGATGCGCGCGGTACTGACAAAACGCCTGACGATCCGAGGCTTCATCGTCAGCGACTTTGCCGTGCGGCAGGCGGATTTTCTGCGCGACATGTCGGGATGGGTGCGCGAGGGCGGGGTCAAGTACAGGGAGTTCGTCACCGAAGGCCTGGACAGCGCGCCCGCCGCGTTCATGGGCCTTCTGAAAGGCGCCAATTTCGGCAAGCAGCTGGTGCGGGTCGGGCCGGACAGGATCTAGTCGCGCGTTAACGCGCCTTAGTTCTTAAGAAGCTCATCCAGATCGACATCGATCTGGCCCGGCGCCTTGACGTGGCGGACCTCAAAGCTATCGGGCTGGAAGCGATACTCCACGAGCCCGACCTCCTTGACGCCGATCACTTCCTGGATCCGGTCGGGAATGATGAAGCCGACGGAGGGCGCCCAGACCTGCCTGATGTGGGAATAGGTAAAATCGCGGCGCTGGTGAACATGGCCGCTGGCGACCAGCCGCAAGTCGACCGCGCGCAACATCTCCACCAGGTGCTTGCGCGCCGGCATCGGAACATAGCGCACCGCCGATGCCTCGTGTTCCGGATCACCGGGCGTATTCAGATAAAGCGGCTTGTGCAGGAACAGCGCTACCGGCTTGCCGCCGCAGGCGGAAAGCTGTGATGCCAGCCAGTCGAACTGCTTCGCCTCGCGTGCAAGCCCAGTGTTCATCACCAGCGAATTCAGCCCGACAAAACACCAGCCGGCGGCCTCGAAACGCCAGCGGTCTTCGCCGAACAGATCGCGAAAAGTCTGCACATCCTGTTCCGTGGCCGGATGAGGTGGCGCCGGACCGACCTTGGTCGGATTGTCGCCGACATCATGATTGCCGGGCAAATAGCGGCAGGCGACGGGGAGGGCGGCGTGCAATGTTTTGGCGAATTCGAGATCGTCGCGATTGGTCGGGCCGGAGAAGGCGAGGTCGCCGCTGTTGACGACGAGATCGGGGCGGTTGGCGTCGATATATTCGCTCACCGAATGAAAATTATCGGTCAGCTTGGTCAGACGGCGGGTGAGATGAGTGTCGGAAATCTGGGTCAGGCGAAATTCGCTCATGCAACAATCCTTCCGGCCCGATCATAGATTGGCTGAGCGTCGGAAAGATGAAATCCGCCATGGTGGATTGATTGTCAGGGGCGGGCACGACGGCTATAGCGGGGTCGCGCCGCGGCCCCCGGGGAGATTCTGATGTCGGTTCAAATGGTTTTGCTGCCCGTCTTGGTCCAGATCGGGCTTACTTTCGCGCTTCTGCTGTGGATGGCCTCGGTGCGTAACCGGGCGCTCACCGGCCGGGAAGTCAGCCCCAAGGACATCGCGTTGGGTCAACCCAACTGGCCGCAAAGGGCTACCCAGGTCGGCAATTGCTTCAGAAACCAGTTTGAACTGCCGGTGTTGTTCTACGTCCTGATCGCGCTGGCGCTGCCGCTTCGCCATGCCGATCTCGTGATCGTGCTGCTGTCGTGGGTGTTCGTCATTGCCCGCTTTGTTCATGCCGGCATCTTCGTGACATCGAACGATGTCCAGCAGCGCGGGCCGGCATGGTTCGCGGGCGCGCTGGTGCTGCTCGTCATGTGGATCTACTTCGCGCTGAAAATTCTGCTGCTGATCTGAAGCTCACGCGCCGTTCGCTGTTCGAAAGTTTCAAATGACTCCCGCAGCGCGCCTGTCCACGGCCATTGAGCTGATCGGCGCCATCGATGCTGAACGCGTCCCCGCGGCGAAAGCGCTGAAGGAGTGGGGCACCGCGCATCGCTATGCCGGCTCCGGCGATCGTGCCGCGATCGCCGGGTTAGTCTGGGACGTGCTGCGGCGGCGTGCTTCGAGCGCCTGGCTGATGAATGACGACACCCCCCGAGCGCGGGTGTTGGGCATGCTGAAACTCGAGCGCGGCATGGGTGTCGATGCGATCGCAGCGCTTTGCGACGGCGGCCGGTTTGCGCCGGCGCCGCTGACCGAGCGCGAGCGCTTGGCGCTCGCCTCGCGCTCGCTCGATGGCGCGCCGGCGCCGATCGCAGGCGATTATCCGGATTGGCTCGACGGACATCTCGCAAGAATGTTCGGCGATGAGCGCGTGGCGGAGGCAACCGCGATGGCGAGCCGGGCGCCGCTCGATCTGCGCGTCAACACCTTGAAGGCCAAGCGCGAGAAGATTTTGGGTTCGCTGGCTCATCTCGGGGCAAAGCAGACGCCGTGGTCGCCGACCGGCCTGCGCATTGCGCTTTCCGCCGACGCCCGCAATCCCGGCATTCATGCGGAAGAGGATTTCATCAAGGGCGCCGTTGAAGTTCAGGATGAGGGCTCGCAGCTTGCGGCCTTGTTCTCAGCGGCAAGACCCGGCGAGCAGGTGATCGATCTCTGCGCCGGCGCGGGCGGCAAGACGCTTGCCGTAGCGGCGATGATGCAAGGCAAGGGCCGGCTGATCGCAACCGACCACGACAAGCGCCAGCTCGCGCCGATCCACGAGCGGCTGTCGCGCGCCGGGGTGCACAACGCCGATGTGCGCACGCCCAAAGGCGAGGGCGACACGCTCAGCGATATCCGCGCGTCGGCCG
>JBATYU010000004.1:0-14104 GCA_049674245.1 Bradyrhizobium sp.
CTTCTCCCCTTGTGGGAGAAGGTGGCAGCCGAAGGCTGCCGGATGAGGGGTCTGTCTCCGCGGACGCAAACCCCTCATCCGGCACGGACTTCGCGCAGCCGATGCAAAGCATCGGCGTTCTTAGTAAAGAACGGCGGCCGTAGGCCGCCTATGGCCACCTTCTCCCACAAGGGGAGAAGGGAAGAAAGCAGCCTCAATGCCCGCCCAGGGCCGCCATCATCCAGCGGTGCATCTCGTGCGTGGCCAGAAAATCCAGCGCCGCGCGTTGCAATTCGGGTGCGGCGCCTGCGCCTTGCGCCACTGCAACCAGAAGGTCGCAGCGATGCGACAGCGCGATGCCGATCGCCGCATGGCGCGCGCCATCGGACATATCGAGATCATAGCTTCGCAACCGTCCGGACATCTCGGCGACGTGGATGGCCTTGCCCGGGGCAAGCGGGGTAAAGCGTTGGCTGATCAAATCGAGATCGGCGACGCGATCGACCTCGTCATCATCGGCAACGCCAGTGTCGCAATTGCAGAAACCGATCTTTGGCCGCACATAGAGCTCGACTTCGCCTCCGCATGAGGCGCCATCGCAACGGAAGGCGCGGCCCGCGGGCCAGCCGTCGCGCGGAAACGGCCAGGCGATTTCCTGCCAGCGCGCGCCGTTGATGCTTCCGACTTGCGGCCGCACCTTCTGATATGCCGCAACGCCCGACAATGCGCCAAATGTCAGCGACGCAATCAGGATGGCAAGCCAGCGACGCATGGTTCGAGCCTTTAAGGAAGCCCCGCGACAGCGCGCGCGTCGCCGGAGAGTTCCAGGATGTGCATCCCGGTGTTGGCGCGGTCGACGATGTAGATATAGCCGCGATCGTCGGTTTCGACATTGTTGGTCTGGATCGCGACCTTGCAGCGATCCGCACCTTCGATGGTGACGCAGCGCTTGTCGGTCGCAGCCGTAATCGAAGGAATGAAGTAGCCGACTTCCCTGGGGTGATAGGGATCGCGGATGTCGAGCGCGCGGACGCCGGCATTGAAGAAGGCGATGAACGCCATCTTCTTGTAGTAGACCGGCGCCATGCTCTCGTTGGAGGAATGCGAGCCGAATCGCCCGCCCCGTTCGCAGAACGAGCCGCCAGCCTCCGGCACGGTATAGCTCGAGATCATCATCGGGCTCTTCTCGACGGTGACATCGGCGAACCAGACCATCTGCCGCGGCTCCAGACACTCGTTCAAGATCGCCTCGTCGACGATCATGACGATGTCGCGGGTCTTGCCGTCCTTGTCCTTGGCGAATTCGGCGATCGGCATGTCCTTCATCGGAAACGTCGTGTGCGCGCCGTTGAAGGCGGACATCGCCATGCGCGAGATTTCCGGATAACGAAGATTGTCCGGCGTCGGCTCCTTCGGCCCGTTGATCAGCTTGTCGCGGTCGACGATCTGCAGGAAGCCGCCCTTGTCGGTGCCGTAGCCGAAATAGACGCGGTTGCCGGACGGCCCGGTCGAGATCGGGCCGTGCAATTCGGTTGGCACCGCGCCGGTCGAACCCGGTTCCTGGCCGGGCAGGCCGAAGTCGCGAATTTTTACGGGATGCGCGGGATCGGAGAGATCATACACTTGCGTCATGCGCCGCGTGCGCCAGTCGGGCGCGCCCGACACCAAAAACGCAATGCCGGTCTCGCATTCCCACCAGCTCTTGTGCGTGTCCTTCAACCCGCCGAGCCGCGTGACGAGCGTGGGATTGGCGGGATCGGCGACGTTCCAGATTTCATGCGCTTCGCCGCCAAACGTGCGCAGCATGTAGACCGCGCCGGCATCGCCCTTGGGCAAGCTCTTGCCGTCGCAGACGCGCACCATCTGCGCGCCGCCGGATTCGTATTTTCCCTCCTGGCCCGGAATGTGCCGCAGATACTTTGGATGCGCCGGATCGGTGACATCGACGATCGAGGTGCCGTTCGGCTCGGCCTTGCCGCTCAGCGAATTGACCGGCGAGGGAATATCGTCGGTGCCGCCGTGATGACCGATATAGGCGATCCAGCGGTCGCCCTGATGATGAATGGTCGGCTGATAGGCGCTGCGCGCCTCAAGGTCGTTATAGCCGACCAGATTCATGTTGGAGGTTTCAGGCGGCGCGCCGATCCGTTGTTGCTGCGCCTGCGCGGTGGCGCCATAGGCCAGCGCTAAAGCCAAGAAATACAACGCGAATTTGACGCGACCGGACATGCCTTCCACCCCAACGGTTCAAGACCATTTCTTCGTTGGCGGCCCATCGTGCGTCGCCGCGGAGACCGGGCGACCCAGCGCCCATCAGTCGGCGATTCATGCCCCACTTTCGTGGGGCATGATACCCTCGTGCATGAAACGTGGAGGTTAGCACACTATCGTTCGTCGCCTTCCTCGTCGGCGCGGCGAATTTGGCCGCGAATTTCGCCCGCCGGGAAGTTGGTGGTGTGGACATTGACATAGCCACTCCGGCTCTCGAGCAACTCCACCAGCGCGTCGAAGTCGCCTGCTGGCAAGCCCTGCGCGGGGAGCCCGATCACATTTCCGCCCGTGATCGTCCCGGTTATGGTTCCGCCGCCCGCGGGGCAAGCCTGGGTTCCAGCCGGGCCATTGTTCAAGTTGGTGCAGAAAAATACGGTTACGCCTCCGGCCGTATGAATTTCGCCGAGGTGGATATGCGATTGCGTGACCGGCGAGCTCAAGCCGGAGAACGTCTCCTTGAAGGTGATCGTGCGGGCTTTCTTATCCAGATCAAGTTGAAGCGTGCCAGTGCCGTTGGCGGAGAAGATGGATGTTGGGGCTTCGTGGAATCCGGCCATCTTGGCGGTGAACTCCTCGGCATTGGCAGGTGTGCCGAACAGCGTGAAGGGGGCCACAAGCAAGGCAGCCGACGCGAACAATTTGCAACGCATGACATTCCTTCCTTTTCGCAGTGATTGGGACAAACGCTGACGGAACTTTTTTTGTGGGCTCCCGAAAAACCGGCGAGATCAGCGTCAGGCGTACGACGGGATCGGGTGGGCGGGACTCTGATACCACAAGTTGTAGCAGCGCGTGTGACAGAGAATATTTTAAGGCGTGCGGAATATTTTTAGGGCGTGCGGCCAACGGGTCGGCGGAGCGCCGCCGATAAAAAAATTCCACAAACTCGAACCGGGGCAGCCGTAATCATCCTTGACATGCAACCATATGGTTGCCTATTGTGCCTACCCATGGATGAAGTCTTCAAAGCGCTGGCCGATGCATCGCGAAGGTCGTTGCTCGACAGGCTTCACGCCAAGAACGGACAGACCCTGAACGAACTCTGCGACGGTCTGGAAATGTCACGTCAGGCCGTGACCAAGCACCTTGGGATTCTCGAGGCCGCCAACCTCGTCACCACGTTCAGGCACGGCCGCGAGAAGCTGCACTACCTCAACCCGGTGCCGATCCACCAGATCGGCGAACGCTGGATCAAGAAATTCGAGCGCGCCAAGCTCACCGCGCTCAGCGAGCTAAAACGGCAACTGGAGAAGCGCGATGAGTAAGCCTGAATTTGTCTATGTCATCTACATCGCCTCGACGCCCGAGAAGGTGTTCGCGGCACTGACGGATGCGAAAATGTCGGAGCAATACTGGGCCGGCAACCGCGTCGTCTCCGACTGGAAGATCGGCGCGGCGTTCGCGCTCAAGCTCAAGCGGGAAGAAACCGATGTCACCGGCAAGGTGCTCGAATACGATCCACCGCGGCGGCTTGCCTATTCGTTTCATCCGCAACACGGAGGGATGGAGGCCGAGCCGCCGTCGCGCGTGACCTTCGAGATTGAGCAGCAGAAGGACCAGGTCCGGCTCACTATCGTTCATGACGGGTTCGAGCCCGGCAGCAAGGCGTTCGAGAGCATCAGCCGCGGCTGGCCGTTCGTCTTGTCCAGCCTCAAGAGCTATCTGGAGGTCGGCAAGGTGCTGCGCGCGCACTGGTACGAAGACGAGGGCGCCGATCTGGGCGCGGCATAAATCGCCAATTCACGGTTCGGAGAAAATCGATGCGTAAGCCCGAGTTCGTCTACGTCACCTACATCGAGACCACGGCGGAAAAGCTGTGGGAGGCGCTGACATCGAGCGCCTTCACCAAGCGCTACTGGTTCAACACCGAGGTGAAATCCGACTGGAAGGTCGGCTCGCCGTTCGCGCTGGTCACGAACGGCACCACCACCGACGTCGGCGAAGTGCTCGAATTCGATCGGCCGCGGCGGCTGTCCTATACCTTCCACCACATCCTGGACGAGGCGGCAAAGAAAGAGCGGCCGTCGCGCGTCACCTTCGTGCTGGAGCCTGCCGGCAAACTGGTGAAGCTCACGCTCACCCATGAAGACTTCGCGGAAGACAGCGTGGTGCTCGGCGGTATCTCCTCAGGCTGGCCCGCGATCCTGTCAAGCCTCAAGAGCCTGCTCGAATCCGGCACCGCGTTGGAAATTCCCCCTCCCTGCGGCGGCATACAGTAGTTGGACCGGCCATGAACATCGACAACTTCAAGCCCGCCATCGTCTACACCATCTACATCGTCTCCACGCCCGAAAAAGTGTGGCAGGCGCTGACCTCGGCGGAATTCAGCCGGAGATATTTTTTCGGCAATTCCGTCGAGGTGGACTTGAGGGTCGGCGGCGCGTTCATCGTGCGCACGGGCGATGGGGCGCTGCACATCTCCGGCGAGGTGATCGAATGCGATCCGCCGAGAAGGCTCACCTTCACGTTCAACGTCAACTGGCCGGCGCTGATCGAAAAGCTGGGCTCAACCCTCGTGACCTACGAGATCGAGCCGGTGGGTGAGGTGGTGAAGCTGACGTTGATCCAATCGCACGACCGGCCGCTCAGCGATGATATTCTTGCAGGCGGCCGCCAGGGCTGGCCGGCGATCCTTTCCGGCCTGAAGAGCGTGCTGGAGACCGGACACGCGCCCATCATCAAGATGGGCCCGCCGCCGCAGATGCTGGCGGCGCTGAAGGCGATGGGGATCGAGACGCCTTGACGAGCGTGTCCCGGACGCGGTGCAGCGTTCTCCCGGCGATGCCAACGGGTCGCGCGAATGCGCGCCCGATGCCAGGCTCCGCATCGTCCGGTCACGCTGCTCCGCAGAGCCGGGACCTATGAAGGTCCGTCGCGAGGCGTCGGCCCCGGATCAGCAGCGCATCACGCCGCAAAGAAGCGGCGCGCTGCGCAGCGTCCGGGGCACGTCACCCTTGCGAGCGTCGCCGAATCCTCGCCGTATGCCGATGTGTAGACCTCGCCCCCCGTGTGATCTCAAACCCGAGATCGCCGACTCCGGCTGGTCTGCCCTTGCACGTACTCGCGCAGCGCCCGATTAATGCGTGTTTGATAACCCTCACTGGATTTCGTGTGGCTCTTGAACCAGGCGACGACATCGGCGTCGAGCCGAAGTGTCAGTTGCTGTTTGACGGGTCGATAGAAGACCCCACGCTTGGCGCCGGACCAGTCGAGGAGTTCCGGCGCGTCCGACGTATCAATCGCGCTATCGGGCAACGCAGCCAGCGACTTCAGTTCCGCCAGTTGCTCACGCGTCAACCGCTTAGAAGTTCCCTTCTTCATAGGCTTTCCTTTCGTGGGCCGTGGCCTTCCGCGCGCTGATGATGCGGCCGACCACCTCGCCTTCTTCCGATTCGGCCTCAGGCAAGGTGTGAATCACAAGCAGCAAAACCGACCCAACAAGTCCGATGGTGTGCCAACGATCACCGTCCGGATGCAGGTCGGGCTTCGACGCTTGAAACGGATCGTCAAACACCAGCACCGCGGTTTCAAATGACAAACCGTGCTTGACGCGGTTTGCAGCCGCTTTGTCCGGGTCCCAGGTCCAGCGCACACCCCCCCCCCCTCTTTGTAGCTACAAATATGGAGTTACAATAACGTGGTGTCAAGGGCGGTGAAGCATGCCTTGAGGAGCGTGTCCCGGACGCGGTGCAGCGTTCTCCCGGCGATGCCAGCGGGTCGCGCGAATGCGCGCCCGATGCCAAGCTCCGCATCGTCCGGTCACGCTGCTCCGCAGAGCCGGGACCCACGAAGTCCGGTCGCAAGGCGTGGGCCCCGGATCAGCAGCGCATCACGCCGCAAAGAAGCGGCGCGCTGCGCAGCGTCCGGGGCACGAGACAATCACCCCAGCGCCCTTAACTCCCGCCGCAGCACCTTGCCGGTGGCGGTCATCGGCAGCGCTTCGACAAACTGCACGAAGCGCGGATATTCATGCGCGGCGAGCTGCACCTTGACGAACTCCTGGATCTCGCGCGCCAGCGCCTCATCACCCGTAAAGCCCGGACGCAGCACGATCCAGGCCTTGATCGATTCGGTGCGAACAGGATCTGCAATCCCGACCACCGCCGACATCGCGACCGAGGGATGCTTCATCAGCGTGTGCTCGATCTCCGAAGGGCCAACACGATAGCCGGCAGTGGTGATGACGTCGTCCTCGCGGCTGACATACCAGAAATAGCCGTCCTCATCCTGCACGCCGAGATCGCCGGTGAGCAGGAACTCGCCGGCATATTTCTTGGCCGTCGCTTCCGGATTGCGCCAATATTCGATCATGGTGCAGGGATTGGGCTGGCGCACGCCGATAATGCCGCGGCTTCCCCGTGAAAGTTCCTCGCCCTTGTCGTTGACGATGCGCACGTCGAATCCGGGCGTCGCCTTGCCCATCGAACCCGGCCTGATCGGAAACAGTCTTGAGTTGCTGCCGATCACGAGGTTGCACTCGGTCTGGCCGAACACCTCGTGCGCATCGATGCCGAAAGTCGCGCGCACCCAATCCAAGAGTTCGCCGCCGAGCGATTCACCGCCGGTGAAGATCGAGCGCAGTTTTACGCCTGCATGCCTGACGTCGGCAAGCCGCATCAGCTTCAGCGCCGTCGGCGGCAGGAACACGTTGCGGATGTTGTAATCGGCCATCATCGCCATCGCGGCCTGCGGCTCGAATTTGCGCGCGCGGTGGCCGACGATCGGCACGCCATGATACCAGGCGGCGAGCAGCGCGTTGATCAGCCCGCCGATCCAGGCCCAGTCGGCCGGCGTCCACATCAGGTCACCGGGCTTGGGCAGGAAATCATGGCACATCTCGATGTTCGGCAGATGGCCGAGCACGACCCGGTGCGCGTGCAGCGCGCCTTTGGGATTACCTGTGGTGCCCGAGGTGTAGATGATCAGGGCCGGGTCGTCGCATGACGTGTCGACGGTCGAAAACTCAGGCGATGCCGCGTTGATCGCCGACCAGAACGATTTGGCGCCGGTGGGCGTGCGGCCGCCGACGACGTAGACATTCGCAAGATCAGGCAGCCGCCTGCGGATTTTCGATAATTTCTCCCAGCCTGTCGCGTCGGTGACGACGGCCCTGGCGCCGGAATTTTCCAGGCGAAACTCCAGCGCGTCCTCGCCGAACAGCGCAAATAGCGGGATCGAGACCTGGCCTGAGCGAAATGCGGCAAGATGCGCGATCGGCAATTCCAGCGACTGCGACAGGAACACCGCGACGCGGTCGCCGCGCTTGAGGCCGTCCGCTTTGAGCACATTGGCAAAGCGGCGCGAGAATTCGGCAACCTCGTCGAACGAGGTGCGGATCGCAGCGCCGTCTTCATCGACATAGATCAGCGCGAGCCGGCCGCGTCCGTCGGCATGGCGATCGCAGCAGGCGGTCGCAAGGTTAAAGCGATCAGGAATATCCCAGCGAAAGTCGCGGTAGAGTTTTGCGTAGTCGGTGGTTTCGGTGAGCATTTCCCAAGGCTAGACGATCGCCGGGCCGGCATAAAGGGCGGCCAAGGACGCAATAGCGCTCCGCCTGCCGAGATTTACCGATCCTGCTTCTTGGGACTGGCGCTTGCCTCCGATTTTTCACCCCTGAACACCGACTTGCACCCCTTGCTCAGCTGCGAATATTGCCTCTGCATGCACGCCGTGATGCGATCGACGTCCGGAACATCCGCACTGCATAGCCGCATGGCGTCGTCGCTGCAAAGCCGCTGCTGTTCAGCGGTATAGGCATGCGCCAAAGCCGGGATTGCCCCGATGCACATTGCGGCTAAAGCGATCGTCAATTGAAATCGGAATGCCCGCTTCATCGATGTTTCCCCTTAAGACTGCCCTTGTCATGGATTTGGCAATCGTGGTCCTTCGGATTGTCATGCTGCCAGCGATGACGGCAAAATATTATCGCGGGAATCAATCAAACGCTGTCGTTAATCGGCAACATATCGGAATTCTTGTCCGCGCTTGGCGGCACAGGCTCATGCATGTCGCCTGACGACCCCGGTCGGGGTCGCGAACTCTTCGATGGTTCGCATCCGCTTCTCGAGCCACCAGCCATATTCGGCAGCCCAGTCCTCGAACTTGCGGTTGATGCCGAGATCGTGGGCCCAGTGATGGGCGATGTTGGGATTGAACTGGGATTGCCGGCCGACCGCGATCAGATCGGCCTGCCCGTTCTCCAAAATTGCTTCAGCCTGCTGCGCCTCGAGGATGATGCCGACCGCCATCGATGCGATGCCCACCTCCTTGCGGACCCGTTCGGCGTAGGGCACCTGGAAACCGAGACCGCGCGGGACTTGCGCTGCCGTCGCCGAGCCTGAAATGCCGCCGGAGGAGCAGTCGACCACGTCGACGCCGCGGCCCTTCAATTCATGGGCGAAGGCAACCGTGTCATCCAGGTTCCAGCCGTTCTCGGCGCCGTCGACGGCGGAGACGCGGACAAACAGCGGCATCGTTGCCGGCATTTCGCGCCGCACGGCTTCGACAATTTGGAGCGGCAGCCGCATGCGCCCATTGCGGTCGCCGCCATATTCATCATTGCGGGTGTTGGAAACGGGCGAAAGAAACGAGGCGAGCAGATAGCCGTGGGCGGTGTGGATCTCGATCGCATCGAAGCCGGCCTTGACCGCATTTCTGGCCGCTTCTGCCCAGGTGCGCACCATCGCCCTGCACTCTTCGGTGGTGAGCTGGTGCGGGGTCAACCATCCCGGCGCGACCGGCTCGCTGGTGGGGCCGACCGGTTGCCAGAGCTTGGCGCCCGCCTTGATCTGTTGCGCCGTGAGCGGGCCCATGCCGTCCATCGCGCGCTGCGAGGATGCCTTGCGCCCGCCGTGAGCGAGCTGAATGCCGATCGCGGTGTTCTCGCCTTTCATGAAGGCGATGAGCGGCTTGAAGCTTTGCACCTGGGCATCGTTCCAGATGCCAAGGTCATGCTCGTTGATCAGGCCAACCTCTTCGACGGCTGTAGCCTCGACAAATACCAGTCCAAAGCCGCCCAGCGCATAGCGGCCGAGATGCACGTTGTGAAAGCTGCCGCAAACGTTGCCGGGCTCCGCTCGGTAATGGACCATCGGCGGCACGACCAGCCGGTTCTTGAGGCTCAGGCCCCGGATCTTGAACGGCTGAAATAACTTTGGTCGAGCATGGTCAACGCTGTTGGTGACGGAGGCTGACATGGAATTTCCTGTTGAGTTGAGAAAAGCCCTTGCTCGTCCATTCGTCATGGCTCGGGCATAGCCGTCTGAAGGACGGCGTCGCTTCCGCTCGCCTATGTCCCGGCCATCCACGTTCTTGCTTTTGGTTAGTTTTAAGGACGTGGATGCCCGGCAGCGCAGACAAGTATACGTAGTCTGCGCAAGGCTGACTACTGTGGCCGGGCATGACGTGGAGAGGTTATTACCTACCTCACTAACTCACCCCGAAAGCGCCGATTTCACCAATGCGCTGGCTTTGCCGAAATCCATTTGGCCTGCGTATTTCGCCTTCAGCGCGGCTACAACCTTGCCCATGTCCTTCATCCCCGCGGCGCCCGTCTCGGCGATCGCGGATGAGATCGCAGCCTTTACATCCTGCTCCGACATCTGCTTCGGCAGGTATGCGGAGATGATCGCGATCTCCTCGCGCTCTTGGGCAGCGAGCTCGGCGCGGCCACCCTTGTCGTAGAGCTCGACGGATTCCTGGCGCTGCTTGATCATCTTCTGGAACACGCCGAGCAGATCGGCGTCGGAGAGCGGCGGCTTGCCTTCCCCGCGCGCGGCGATGTCGGCGTTCTTGATGGTCGAGTTGACCATGCGCAGCGTGGACAGCTTGCGCTCGTCCTTGGCCCGCATCGCGTCCTTGACCGCGTTATTGATGTCGTCGCGCAGCATGGTCGTTTCCTCAGTGTCTAGCAGTGCTCTGATCTAGGCCGTTCGTGCCAGCGAAACAACTCACAACCTGAGCCATTCGACCAGTGCCTCCGCGGTCGCCTGCGGCTGTTCCGGCTGCGGCAGGTGGCCACAACTCGGCAAGATCACCAGGTTCGCGCCGTGGATACCGTTCGCCATCTCCACCGACAGCCTATTCGGGATGGTGTTGTCCTCATCGCCGGTCAGGACCAGCGTCGGGCATTTGATCCACGCCAACATCGGCCGCGAGTCCGCCCGGCTGATCACCGCCTGCTGCTGACGGACGAACGCCTCTGCCCCGACATCCTCACCCATGTCGTGGACGAGCTGCCGCAAGGCGGCATCGCCGCGCCGCGACGGATGCACGAAGCCTGCGAAGAGTTCGTCGAGCACGGCATGGTATTCGCCGCCCGTCGCACGCGCCATCAAGCCGCGCCTTCGGGCGGTTGCTTCCGGCGTATCGGGCCGCGCCTGGGTATTGATCAGCGCGAGCTTGGCGACGCGCTCGCCCGCCTGCCGCATGATCTCGAAGGCGATGTAGCCGCCCATCGAGTGCCCGGCCAGCGCGAAGCGCGGTGGTGCCTCGGCCAAGATCCTGCGCGCCATCGCGCCGATATTGTCGTCGCGGATGTGGTTGGCCACCGTCACCGGCCCGAACCGCCACAGCGCCGGGATGACCGGCACATAGATGCGCGCCGAGCTGACGAGGCCCGGAACGAGCAGAATCGGCATCGCATTTTCCATGCTCGGCTCCTGATCGGGATAGTCTTTTGACGGGAAATCGACCTCAAGCTGCAACTATAGATTAGGATAGCGGCACGGCCTGTCAAATGTCCGGGAACGCATGTGAATCCGCATGTTTCGGCTTTGACGGCCGCGTCTGCGACGAATATGTAAAGCACTCATGACAACAACTGAAAACGACGACGCCTGGCCGGACCACAAGCCGACCGCGCTGCTCGTGCTGGCCGATGGCACGGTGCTGGAAGGTTTTGGCCTGGGGGCCGAAGGCCATGCCGTCGGCGAGGTCTGCTTCAACACCGCGATGACCGGGTATGAGGAGATCCTCACCGATCCCTCCTACGCCGGCCAGCTCATCACCTTCACCTTCCCGCATATCGGCAATGTCGGCACCAACGACGAGGACATCGAGACCGTGAACATGGCGGCGACGCCGGGCGCCCGCGGCGTGATCCTGCGCGCGGCGATATCGGACCCTTCGAACTACCGCGCCTCGCGCCATCTCGACCGATGGCTGAAGGCGCGCGGCATCATCGGCCTGTCCGGCATCGACACCCGCGCGCTGACCGCGATGATCCGCATCAAGGGCATGCCCAATGCCGTCATCGCCCACGCCGGCAACGGCCAGTTCGATCTGCACGGCCTGAAGGAAGAAGCCCGCGAATGGCCGGGGCTGGAGGGCATGGACCTAGTGCCGATGGTCACGTGCGGCCAGCGCTTCACCTGGGACGAGACGCCATGGGCGTGGGACAAGGGCTTTGGCCGGCAAACCGCGCCGGAGTTCAGCGTGGTCGCCATCGACTACGGCATCAAGCGCAACATCCTGCGGCTACTCGCAGGCTCCGGCTGCAAGATCACGGTGGTGCCGGCGACGACCTCGGCCGAGGACATTTTGGCGATGAAGCCGGACGGCGTGTTTCTGTCCAACGGCCCCGGCGATCCCGCCGCGACCGGCAAATATGCGGTGCCGGTTATTACGAAGGTGATCGCGTCGGGCACGCCGACCTTCGGAATCTGCCTAGGCCACCAGATGCTGGGCCTCGCCGTCGGCGCCAAGACGAAAAAGATGCATCAGGGCCATCACGGCGCCAACCATCCGGTCAAGGACGAGACCACCGGCAAGGTGGAGATCACCTCCATGAACCACGGGTTTGCGGTGGATCAGGCGACCCTGCCAAAGGGCGCGACCCAAACCCATGTCTCGCTGTTCGACGGCTCCAATTGCGGCATCCAGCTCGAGGGCAAGCCGGTATTTTCCGTGCAGTACCACCCCGAGGCCTCGCCCGGCCCGCGTGACTCGCATTATCTGTTCAAGCGGTTTACCGACCTGATGCGGGCGAACAAGCGCGCCTAAGTATCGCTCTCCCGTGCCCCGGATGCTGCGCGGCACGCCGCCCCTTCGCGGCGTGATGCGCTGCTGATCAGGGCCCATGCAACATCCCGTTCTCCTGTGGGTCCCGGCTCTGCGGAGCAGCGTAAGGACGCTGCACCGCGTCCGGGACACAGTACCGATCCCAATAAAGAAGGGAACGTCAGCCAAGGGCCGCGGTTTATTCCGGATCACTTGCGCTCCGGAGAATTGCCATGGCGGTCGTCAGCGCGGATGCAAAACCCCTCGCCTTCGTTTTTGCCGACGACGGGCTCGTTCCTAACAATCCGATGCCACTTCTCGTGTACGAACAGGCAATCGACGTTGCGAACGATCACCCCGAGAAGACCATCGAAAAATTGTTCGGCGCCAATGGCTGGGGCGACATGTGGCGCAACGGCGTCTACGACTATCCGCATTACCACGCCACCGTGCATGAAGTGCTTGGCGTCGCGCGCGGCCATGCGCGGGTGCGCTTCGGCGGCGATGCCGGTAAGGAGTTCGAGATTTCGGCCGGCGATGTCGCGATCCTGCCTGCCGGCACCGGGCATCAATGCCTCTCCGCCAGCCGCGATTTTTCCGTGGTCGGGGCCTATCCGCCCGGAGCAAAAATGCAGATCACCCGTCCGACGCCGGAAAATCACGCGAAAGCGCTGAAGACGATTCCGGCGGTGAAATTGCCGAAGACCGACCCAGTGATGGGAGAGAATGGGCCGCTGGTGAGGCTGTGGCAGGCGTAGAATGCCCTCTCTTCCCTTCTCCCCTTGTGGGAGAAGGTGGCGCGGACGAAGTCCGTGCCGGATGAGGGGACTCTATCCGCGGAGACAGACCCCTCACCCGTCTTCGCTTCGCGAAGCCACCCTCTCCCACAAGGGGAGAGGGGGAGAGGCCAGCGCAAGGAGCACAGCTTCCATCTGCGCGCCTCACATGCATAATGAAGCAACCATCCCGCACCGAGCCCCTCCCATGTCCCTGCAAGTCTATCTCGCCTTTGTCGCCGCCTGCATCGCGCTTGCGCTTCTTCCCGGTCCGGTCGTGACGCTGATGATCGCCAATGGCCTGCGCTACGGCACCCGCGCGGCGCTGACCAACATTTTGGGAGTCCAGGCTGGGCTAGCGATCGTGATCGGCATCGTCGCGGTCGGTCTGACGTCGCTGATGGCGACGATGGGCTACTGGTTCGACTGGGTGCGCTTTGCAGGTGCCGCTTATCTGGTCTGGCTCGGTATCAAGCTCATTCGTTTTCCGGTCGAAGGCGTCAAGACCGACGAGCCGCCACCGCCGCCGCTCGGCGGATTTTTCCTGCAGGGCTTTGTGGTGCTGCTGTCCAATCCGAAGGTGCTGGTGTTTTTCGGCGCCTTCATTCCGCAGTTCATGGACATGAACCGGGATCACGTCTCGCAAGTCGCGCTGCTTGGCGTCACCTTCATGGTCACCGGCGCCATCACCGATTCGATCTATGCGCTGCTCGCCGGCCGCGCGCGAAAATTCTTTTCAGCCCGGCGGACGCGGCTGTTGTCGCGCATCTCCGGCGGCTTCATGATCGGCGGCGGCATCTGGCTCGCGCTGACGCGGTCGCGCTGACGCGCATCCTCACAGGGTGATCGTGCCGGTGACGCAGCCGGCGACATCGCCGCCGATCCAGATCGTATCGCCCTCGCGCGCCACATGGACCCGGCCGGCACGGCCGAGCGCCGTGCCCTGCGAGGCGACATAGCGTGGCTTTGCGAGGCCGGCGCCGATCAGCCATTGCGCGAGACTGGCATTGAGGCTGCCGGTCACGGGATCCTCGTTGTCACCGCGGCTGGTGAAGGCGCGGACCTCGAATTGCGCCTCG
>JBATYU010000005.1:0-3036 GCA_049674245.1 Bradyrhizobium sp.
CCCAGGCGCCTCGGTGCCTGGGCAATTTCATATGAAACGACGTGCGGTTGATGCAATCGCTTGATGGCACTGCCAACCGCCAGCCGCTCGCGGCCGAGATCATAAAGACATGACCGATGCGAATACGACCATCGTGGCGGGCATCGAGATACCCTCCACCAACCCGGTGTTCCTAGCCGTTGTGGGGGTTCACATCCTGCTGGGGCTCGCCTGCGTGGTCACTGGTGCCATCGCGATGCTCAGTCAGAAACGTCCCGGTCGCCATCCCCGCTTTGGAAAAATCTATTTTTGGTGTCTGGCTGGCGTCTTCCTGACTGCGACCGGCCTGGCCGCGGTGCGCTGGGCCGAAGACTACCACTTGTTTATCCTGGGAGCGTTGTCGTTTGCGGCAGCCTATTCGGGTCGCAAGGCCAGGCGGCAGCGCTGGCGCCATTGGGCGAGGCTGCATATCACCGGAATGGGCTCGTCTTACGTTTTGCTTCTGATCGCGTTCTACGTGGACAACGGCAA
The DNA here is from genome assembly GCA_049674245.1 of Bradyrhizobium sp. GTDB lineage: Bacteria > Pseudomonadota > Alphaproteobacteria > Rhizobiales > Xanthobacteraceae > Bradyrhizobium. Next base: position 511 of record JBATYU010000005.1, read on the forward strand.
GAGCCTGCCGCTTTGGAGAGAACTTCCTCCTGTCGCCTATTGGCTATTGCCGGCAGCGGTCGGGATTCCCCTGATCGTCCGCGAGCTGTTGTGGCACCCGCTGGCACGTCAGGCGGACCGGGCTTGAGCGGTGGCAATAACTATTTCGATACTTCTGGAAATATGATTTACAACGGCATAGGGACGTGAGAGACTCCCGGCATGAAACTCGATGACGCTGCCGCACATCTCGAAGCCCTGGGTAATCCGACCCGGCTCAAAATCTATCGCGCACTGGTGCGCGCCGGAGATGCGGGACTGCCCGTCGGCCGCCTCCAGGACAGGTTGAAGATCGCCCCGTCAACGCTGTCCCATCACATCAAGACATTGATGGTGGTCGGCCTCATCAACCAGGTGCGGGACGCGACCACGTTGGTATGTCACGCCAATTACGACGTCATGAGGGAGTTGGTGGATTTTCTGGTCGCCGAATGCTGCGCCGATAGCGCCGAGGACACGGACACCAGCACGGCCGCATGACTTCTTCTTTTTTGGCCGCTATTTTTATATTTCTAGAATAATAGGAAAATCCGGAAGCCAACGAACAGGAGGATGCGATGGAAAAGGCCAATATTACCGAAGTAGTACGTGAGAAATACGCCCAGGCGGCGCGGCGGGCAGGAGGTACATGCTGCGGCGGGGGCACAATGGCCAACGTCAGTCCGATTACATCCAATCTCTATGATCGGACCCAAATGGAAACCCTTCCGGAAGCGGCATTGCTCGCATCCCTGGGCTGCGGCAACCCGACCGCATTGGCCGAACTTAAGCCTGGAGAGATAGTGCTCGATCTCGGGTCCGGAGGTGGCATAGACGTTCTACTTTCGGCTCGCCGGGTTGGCCCGGCCGGCAAGGCCTACGGGCTCGACATGACGGATGAGATGCTGGAGCTCGCGCGGGAAAATCAGCGCAAGGTGACCGCTCGCAACGTCGAGTTTCTCAAAGGCCAGATCGAAAATATCCCGCTTCCGGACAACTCCGTCGACGTCATCATATCGAACTGCGTAATCAACCTTTCTGCTGACAAGGACCGCGTCCTGCAAGAAGCCTTCCGGGTACTCCGGCCAGGGGGCCGCTTCGCCGTTTCCGACGTCGTGACGCGCGGGCAGATCCCCGAGAACTTGCGCAAGAACGCGCTCCTCTGGATCGGCTGCATTGCCGGCGCGCTTGATGAAAGCGACTACCGCGCCAAACTCGCCGCTGCGGGCTTCGATCACATCGGAATCGAGCCGACGCGTGTGTACAATATCGAGGATGCACGCGAGTTTCTGACGGAGAAAGGCGTCGACATCGACGCCATGGCACCACAGGTCGACGGAAAATTCATGAGTGCCTTTGTGCGGGCGACTAAGCCTGCCTCAGCCTCGAAACAATGAAGCATGGGTGGTTGCATGTTGGCCCACGTTCCAATCGGACGATGCTGCGCCAGACCTCGCTTCAATGCCGTCGGCGGATTTGATGATTGCACTAGGCCCCGCGAGTTGGGGCCAGCGTTGCGCCGAAAGCTGCGCTCGATTGCCGCCGATATCGCCGGTGACCGCGAGGCCGCGGAACGCGTCAAGCTGGCGCTGCCAGAGACCGGCGTTTGCAATCGCTCCACCATGCTCGATGCGACTAATTGCTGCGGCGGACCTACGTTGGCGGATATCGACGCCTGTTGCGTTGCCGATGCAAATGCCAAGCAAGAAGGTAAAGCCGGATGCGGATGCGGGTAACACTGGCACGGAATAAAAACAAAAATGGCGCGTAAGCCATGAACGGGCGGCAGCTTCCGATCATTCTGGCGCTGGGCGCGACGCAAACGCTGGCGTGGGCCTCCAGCTATTATCTGCCGGCGATCCTGGCCGATCCGATCGCGCGCGATCTCGGCATTTCCTCGAACTGGATCTTTGCGGCGTTCTCGGCCTCGCTGGTGATTTCGGCACTGCTCGGCCCGCGTGTGGGGCGGCAAATCGATCGCGTCGGCGGACGCCAGGTGCTGTCGATCTCCAATTTGACGCTGGCCGCGGGGCTCGCCCTGCTCGGTCTCACGCATTCGACCCCGATGCTGGTCGCGGCCTGGCTGCTGCTCGGCATCGGCATGGGATTTGGCCTTTATGACGCCGCCTTCGGCGCGCTCGGCCGCATCTACGGCAGCGCGGCGCGCGGCGCGATCACCGGCATCACCCTGGTCGCGGGTTTTGCTTCCACGGTCGGCTGGCCGCTGACGGCCTTCGGACAGGAAAGCATCGGCTGGCGCAACACCTGCTTTGCATGGGCGGCCGCGCATATTTTGGTGGGCCTGCCGATCAACCTGTTCATGCTGCCGGCGGTGAAAGCTGCGAAAGCTGCGACGGAAGCGCCGGTCAAACCGCACATTCCGATCGATCGCTCCATGATCCTGCTGGCGTTTGCCTTTGCCGCCGCCTGGAGCGTCACCGGCGCGATGGCGGCGCATTTCCCGCGCATCCTGGAGGCGGCCGGCGCGACCAGCGTACAGGCGGTGGC
>JBATYU010000006.1:0-1901 GCA_049674245.1 Bradyrhizobium sp.
GGCCTGCGCCTCCCCCGCGGCGACCGCCGGCGAGTCAAGCGGCGCTGCCGGCCGCAGGATGGCGATATTGGTGGAGGGATCGCGGCCGGCCATCCTCGCCGTCGCCGGCGAGCCGCCAGGCGCGATCAGCTCAAACTCATCCTTGCGCGGCAGTGACTGCTCGGAGGCGACGACGACACCGGATTGCCACACCATTCCCGTGATGTGCCGCCCATGCGCGAGGCGGATCACGACGACGGCGTTTTTTGCGGCTTCCGCGCGCGCGGCGAGAGCGTTCGAGAATTGGCTCAAGAGATCGGCTTGATCGGTCATGGAGGACTCCTATCCATTAAGATAGGGACAAACTGGGCGATTGCTGGGGAACAGACTATCGGCCGGACGGCCGGGTTCGACCTGGCCATGTGACCGGGCCCGATGCGGTCGCCGAGCACAACGACGGCCTGAACGCGCTGATCGGTGCCGAAGCGGTTTTCCGCAACGCATTTTTCCGACGCGTGGGCCTTCTTTTTGGGAACCCGGGGCCCTTTTTGGCGTTTTGCCCAGATGCCCGTGAGGCAGGTCGTTCGTCGGGGTTCTGGCCATGAAACAGGTGTTCGATCAGCTCTTGAAATTCCTGCAGGAAGGGATTTCGGCGATCTTCCGCTTCGTCGAGCTCATCTGGATGTGGTCGGTTGACCAGATCAGCAAGCTCCTGGCCGTGCCGTGGCAGCAGTGGCCGCTGTTGAAGCAGATTCTTCTGGTGCTGATCCTGGCGGCCGTGATCTGGGCGCTTTTCCAGGTGGGCCGCGAGCTCTTGAATGCAGGCGCGGCGATATTGAACGCCTTCGCGCATCTGCTCGGCGTGCTGGTGCGAACGTTGCCGCATGTCATGCTGGCGGGTGTTATCGCGCTTGGAGGTGTCTGGCTCATCAATCACCTCGACAATTCGGTCCTGCAAATGCCGACCTGGCTCCAGGCCAGCGAACAAACGAGCCCGCCGGATAATCGCCAGAGCAAGCCGCCTCCTTCCACCCCGCAAACTCCGGCCCAGCAAACCAGCCCGCCGCAGGATCAGAAGTGAGCAGGCTTCGAGCCCGCTGGAAGCCGCGCGTGCCCGCGACGTTTTCAATTTTCACAGCCGAGCGCTGGGTGTTTGGAGCCGTCATTGCGAGCCAATGACGTCGCTAATTGAGACAAGCATCCACGCTCCCGCGGCACGATCTGCCCGAGTTTTGGAAAACGACGTCCCTCGAAAGAATAGAGGGCGCAGGGAAAGCCGGGTGCCCAATGCACCCGCAGCCCCGCGTGCGAAGTAAGAAAGCACACGAGTTAATCACCACAGGTTCACCGAACTGGTCCGGCCTTCCCTGCGCGAATGGTTTTGACGGCTTATACGTGCTCTCCCCCGGTGAACGGGCTCTTTTGCCACCGTCGCCGACGGAATTACTTCCGCCGACTTGACTCCAGCGTCGCGGCGCCAGGACCACACGATCTCGCCGTCCGCTCCAGCGCCACTCGTCAACGGCACCTCCGCATCCATCGCATCCCGCCCCACGTTCGTGACGACGCGTACGTCCCTTTTGTCGAGGCGGGATGCGCGGACAGTGCCACAATTTCTGGTTTTCGGAAGGAGATATTTTTGGGTCAGGACCGGGCGACCTAGATCAGCTTGAATCCGCTCACGAAATTGGCTTTCGGGCGCAGGCGATTTCGCGCCGTTGCGGGCCGTACGAGCGAGCTGAATCGGTGCGAATTGATCAAGCTGATTTGCCCCGTCGGGGCAAACATCATCATGACGCGGTGCGGCGCGGCCACCGATCCGCGCCGCCGATACCTTGCGGGGTGACGCGCCTGCCTTCGCGCGAACGAACCGATGCTTACTGGCGCAAGGGCATCGGCGGCCGCGGCACCGAGGCCAGCTC
>JBATYU010000007.1:0-4577 GCA_049674245.1 Bradyrhizobium sp.
GGCCACGACCGTGTCGCTGATAACGTCGGCGAACACGGTTCGCACGCCCTCGCCGACCAGCGCTTGCGCAATCGCGCGGCCGATGCCGTTGCCCGCGCCGGTCACCAGCGCCGCCTCGCGCGCCGGATCGAATGGATGATCGAACAGGCTCATGTCGGCCGGCTCTCCCTCAAGCGATGACGTAAGATTGGCATCAGCGCATCACACCTCACGGCCCCCGAAAATTTGGTGGTGTCTCAGTTTGAATTCCGTCATGATCGGCAAGATCGCGACCGGCGAGATTGAGGATATCACCACCGAGGACGGCAGGTGCTCGTTAATTTGCCGCTGTGGCAAGGAGGTCGAGGCATGAGGATAATGACTGTAGCTCTCGGAACGGCCCTGGTCCTGTGTAACCTGGCGACGTTTAGTGCCGCAGCGCATGCGCAGAAGGCCAAAGTCGTTCGTGATGAACCGGGGGCGAGGCTTGTCGTCAGGGTGCCCGTGGTAAGGACAACTCCTTACTGGGATTATTATATTGTTCCACGATATCGTTATCGCCCTGAGGACGACCGGGTCGATCCATACGGCCCGCCCGTAGCGCCGGTGATACGCTATGGAAATCAAGAGGTATATATTCCGGCGTGGAACTGAATAGGACGCAGAGATACAAGCGCGCACCGTGATGCTGGCGTTGTGGCTGAGGCCGCTTTGGGTCAGCGGTAATGCTATGACTGATTTTTCTAAAGAGCGGTACGGCCTGTGCCTTCCACTACGGGCCTTGCTACCGCGATCACTGGCGTCCGTAACGGCAGCGGCCGGCTGCCCGGTTGCCTGAGGCCCCCTACCACCTGCAACAGCCGGATAATTCCTTGATCGTCGGCAAACCCTGGCCGGGGCGGCCGAGGCGCAGTGGTCGGCCGGCTGATTTCTTTGTGAATTGTTTTTGAGGTGAGCAAAACGGGACAGCCGCGAGATCGTGATGGTTCCAGGATGAAGCCATCGCCGCCCCGCAAGCAGTACCAACAATTTGACCAAGAAGGGGTCGTCGCACCGCAGCAAGATCAACATGCACGAGGATGGAGTAAGAATCATGAAACGTTCAATGATCGCATTGGGCTGCATTCTCGTCTTGGGCTGCATTCTCGTCGCTGGGACTGCACTGACGCAATCCATTGGCGAGAGAACCGGCGTTAATTCGGCGCTCGGCATTAGTCCGACCATGGCTGATTTCATCAAGGAAGCCGCAAATAGCGACATGCTCCAGATTGCCGCGGCCACGTTCGCGCAGGAGAAGGGCAACGCCGAGGAGAAGAAGTTTGCCGAGCAAATGATGACCGACCACAGCAAGACAAGTTCCGACCTCAAGGGTTTGGTCAGCAGCGGCGCCGTTAAGGCCGATATCCCCACAGCCCTCGACTCTTCCTCCCAGAAAAAGCTCGATAAGCTCCGCGATACAAGGCGTCAGGCCTTCGCCAGCGAATACGATCCGATGCAAGTTAGCGCCCATAAGGAAGCCGTCGCGCTGTTCGAGCGCTATTCAAAATCTGGCGACAATCCAAAGCTGAAGGATTGGGCCGGCAAGACGCTGCCCACGCTTCAGCATCACCTCGACATGGCCAAGGCAATGAACAAGAGCCGAAAGTGACGAGCGGTCGCGTCCTTCGCCGTCCTTGGGAGACGGCCCGCATCTCGTCTACGGCTTCCTGACGACCTCGCCAAACGCCGTCGTCGAGCCGATCCATCCGAAGGCAATGCCGGTGACCCTGACCACCGAGGAAGAATGCGAGGGCGTTGAACCGGAACGTGACGGTGCTCATGAATGTCTATTGACGGTGCTCATGAATTTCTTGAACGCCGTAAATTGCTGGCGGATGTTCAGAGCCATCACTTTTCTTTCGGAAAAGCGCCAAGCAACCGGGGTTGTTGCTCTTGAAATGATCTTACGTGCTAGCCAATAAATGATACCGCCGACCGCAAGAGGAAAAAGGATGGTGGACGAGAAGAATAATCCAAATCCCAGCAGCGAGGGGCCGGGGTTCAAATCGGTCTTAGTTGGAATCTCGAGATTCCGGGTCTGATCCGGAGCCTGTCATCGGGCGGCGCAAAGCGCCGACCCGTTGGGACCATCCCGGAATGACGCTGTTTGACATTCGAATCCGAAACTGCGCCGCGGAACCGTAAAATTGTCCGCAATTCCCGTAGTTTCCCCCATTTTCCGCTGGGATCGCGGCTGCTACCCATGCCGCCCAAGATTCGCTCCCAGGAGGCGGAACATGGCTCAGCTCTATTTCCAGTACACAAGCCTCGAGGGGGAATTGACCGATCGACACGCCGCGGTGGTAGCCAACCTGGATGAGGCGCATGAGGCCGCCGCCCTCGTCGTACAGTCGCTGATCAGCGCGCCCATCGCGGAAGATTGGCGCAGCTGGGTGCTGCACGTCAGCGATGATTCCGGCGCCGAGATCTTTACCCTGCCGTTTGCGTCCATGCTCGGCAAGCCGCATTGAGAGGACGCCATGTGGGCTGCACAATCGCCATCGATGCCGCTTCGCTGGTGCGTCAATGTGATCGTGACGGGATGGCACAGGCTGATCAGGAGCGCCCGCAATCCCTATCGGCCCGAGCTTCATTACATGCGGGGACCGGGGCCAAAATGGCACGCCAAGCATCACGGCCACCGCGGAAATAGCGCGCTTTGAGGCGCGGCCTTCAAGACGCAGCCTTCAGGACGCAGCCCGCCGCTTTCATCCCCCAGCCTCCGCCAACCATGGTATGTTTCGTGGGTAAGTTCCCTGGCCGGAACGATTCTGGCCGCCGCGGCTTATCGCGCATATAAAACCCGGGAGACTGCCATGAAAATCGCAACGATCATTTTGGCTGGTGCTGCGGCCCTCGCGATCGTCGGCTCGGCGGCTCTGGCCGAACAGCCGCTGACCGGAAAGATCACCAAGCTTGACCGGATCAATAGCACCGTCGCCATACAACAGACGCAAAGCGGTACCGTCGGAGCCAATACCGGCGGCGCTGCCGAGGAGTTCAAGGTGCAGGACGCCTCGTCGCTGGACAAGTTGCATGCCGGCGATACGGTCACCTATTCCGCCACCGAAACCGGTGGGGCCAAGACCATCACGAAGCTTCAGAAACAGTAAGCATTCCGAGGTGAAGAATACCGTGAAACTGGCGCTCGCGGTCGCACCCCTGGCGATCGCGATGGTGGCTGTCAGCGAACCCGTCCTCGCGCGCGGCGGCGCACCAAATATCATGGATTCGCCGGGCTACCAGCGCAGGCTTCAGGAATCGCGGCAGCAATTGCCGCCAACCGGCGCGTCGGCATCCCCGCACGGACACCAGCCGAGACACAAGCATCTGCACTGACGGCGGCGGTGGCGCCGCCGATATCGTTTTTTTCGAAAAAGCGCTCCGGGACCGGCGTCAGTTGGTCCAGGTATGGCGCAAGCTTCCAGTCGTCTGAATTTCATCGACCGAACCGAAATAACGGTTCAACCCGTATACGGCAATGAATGAGAGCAGGACGCCCAGCATCAGCGCCAACCCTGTCGCAACGATAAACTCCCGCTTGCGCGATGAACTACTCGACATGACTTCTCGCTGGTTTGGCCCCCCAGCGGCGCCATCAAAGACGATTCGAGGGCGCTCCGGTATAAAATCGTCGGTTGCGACATTGGTTTTGCAACATCCATCGGCGGTCCCGGCGATTCGCGCCGCCGCCTTTTTGACGTTGTTCGACCATAACCCTCCTCAGGAGTTAAGAGTTGGGGGAGCCGGCATTGCTTGACATCACGAGGACGGTTTTTGTTGCGGCATTTCTTGGCGCAATTTCCGTGGCGACCGGCGGTGCGGCGCTTGCCCAAAACCTCGATCAGGGCAAGCCGGCCCCAAAACTATTCGCGGACGGTTGCGCGACATGTCATCGCAGCGCGCGCGGTCTTGCCAAGGGCCGCTTCAGCCTCACGCTGTACCTGTTCCTGCAGGATCACTACGCCAGCAATTCGAGCTCGGCCTGGGCGCTCACTTCCTATCTGGAGTCCGTCGATAGTGCACCGCGCGGCCGGTCGCGGGCCGCCGCGGCGAAGGCCTCGCCTCCTGCAACCAGCCCATCGCGCTCGTCGCTGCGGCCGCCCGCCTCGGTGCCGGTGCGTTAGAGCCTGTCGGTTGTGAGGCCCGAATCGGCGAGGCGCCAGCTTAAGCCGCAATGTTATCCAAGTTTCCGATTACTTTCCGGACGCATTAGATCTGGCTGATTCGGCGGTAGGTCCAGGGGTCCGCGAGGGTGTTGTTATGGCATTTTTTAAGCGTGAGCTCGGTCCGGTCGAGCGGTTCGAGCGTGCGCTGAAGGATAAGCAGGCGGCCCGCGCCAAGCTGGCCGTCCGGTTGAGCACAGCCGAAACGGTACTTTTAGAAAAACGCGCCGCCGCCGAACGGCTGGCGGTGGCCGGTGCCGCCAATGCCCGGCTCGATTGGGCAGAGGCAAAGATGCGCGCGGTCGAGGAACGCGCCAAGACGCTGCGCGCCGCATTGGCCGAATTCGACGAGCAGATCGCCGCAACCGAGCGCGCCTTGGCGGACGCCACGAC
>JBATYU010000008.1:0-15862 GCA_049674245.1 Bradyrhizobium sp.
GGCGAATTTGCAAGGTCCCCGGCCGGCCGGTCGCGACCAGGCCAGCAACGCGAATGGTGCCGCCGCTGCTGCCCTCGCCACGGATGGTCACGCCGATGCCGGCGATGGTGAATTTCGCGCCCGGGACAATTGGCAGTTGCGGCGCGCCGAGCGCGGCGCTTTTTTCCTTTGCCGGAGACCTGAGCTGCAACAGCGCCACGTCGGCGGTGGCGCGGTGCGCCAGCATGGTTTGCATGTTGAATTGCGGATGCGTGGCAACATTTTTCACGTCCTGCAATTGCGGCTGGCGGTTCGCGCCATACTCCACGATCTTGTATTCGGCGCCTCCCTGCACGCAATGCGCCACCGTCAATACCAGCGTCGGCGCGATCAGCGCACCCGAGCAGAAATTACCGCGCGAGCCGACAATGGTGACGATGGTGCGGCCGATGCCGTCGGCCGACGGGGCCGCGCCGCCGACGATGGCGCGAGCCGGTGAGGCGAGAAGCAACGAGGCCGCGATGGCTATGCAGGATAATCTTTTCATCGTGGGAACAGAGATAGCCGCTGGCGTAGCGCTCGCCAAGCCGCGGCTTAAGCTGGGCCCTGAAGTGGACTCGGGCTGGCATGGAGCAAGCCGCCATGCTAGCCGTCTCCAATTCATTCGAACGGCGGGGAATAATGATCGAGGCGGTGATCTGGGATTTCGGCGGGGTACTGACCTCATCGCCATTCGAGGCGTTTGCACGATTTGAGACCGAGCGCGGATTGCCGGCCGATATCATCCGGCGCACCAATGCCGCCAATCATCTGGAAAATGCCTGGGCGAAATTCGAGCGCGCCGAGGTCGATATCGAGGCGTTCGACCGATTATTCGCAACTGAATCGCGTGCGCTGGGCGCGGAAGTTCGCGGCAAGGATGTCTTGCCACTGCTCTCCGGCGATTTGCGGCCCGAGATGGTCACCGCGCTCAAGCGCGTCAAGGCGAGGTTCAAGACCGGCTGCATCACCAACAACCTTCCTGCGAACGCCATCGGCAGCGCCAGCGGGCGCACGCTCTACATCGCGGAGGTGATGGCGCTGTTCGACCATGTCATTGAATCCGCCAAGATCGGCTTGCGCAAGCCCGATCCGCGCATCTACCGGATGATGGTGGAAGTGCTCAACGTCGATCCCAGGGCGTGCGTCTATCTCGACGATCTCGGCGTCAACCTGAAGCCGGCGCGCGAGATGGGCATGACCACGATCAAGGTGGCAAGCGCGGCGCAGGCCATCGCCGAGCTGGAAGCGGCGACGGGGCTCGCGCTGCGATAGAGTTTATTCCGCCGCCGCCGTGATCCGTTCGGGAAACGCGGCCGATAGCGCATCGCGATCGGCCCTGAGCACGCCACGTTCGGTGATCAGCCCGGTGACCAGCCGCGCCGGCGTGATGTCGAAGGCATAGTTCGCAACCGGTGAACCCTCGGGCACGACCCGGACCGTCTCGATACGACCGTCCGCGGTGCGGCCGGTGATGTCGGTGACTTCTTCGGCGCCGCGCTGCTCGATCGGAATCTGGCCGATCCCGTCGGCGATGCTGAAATCAATGGTCGGTGAAGGCAGCGCGACATAGAACGGTACGCCATTGTCATGCGCCGCGAGCGCTTTCAAATAAGTGCCGATCTTATTGCAGACGTCGCCATTGGCCGCGACCCGGTCGGTGCCGACGATCACGAGATCGACCATGCCATGCTGCATCAGATGGCCCCCGGTATTGTCAGGGATGACGGTGTGCGGCACGCCGTGATGGCCTAACTCCCACGCCGTCAGCGAAGCGCCCTGGTTGCGCGGCCTTGTCTCGTCGACCCAGACATGGACCCTATGGCCGCCATCATGCGCCAGATAGATCGGCGCCGTCGCCGTGCCCCAATCGACGGTCGCGAGCCAGCCTGCGTTGCAATGGGTCAGCACATTGACCGGCTCGCCCGGCTGCTTCTTTGCGGCGATCGCCTCGATCAGGGCAAGACCGTTTTGGCCGATGCCCCGGTTGATGTCGATATCCTGCTCGGCAATGTCAGCGGCGCGGGCATAGGCCGCGGCCGCGCGCGCCGATGGCGGCAGCGATTGCACCACGATGCGCATCTCGTCCAGCGCCCATCTCAGATTGATCGCCGTCGGCCGCGTCGCGATCAGCAAATGATAAGCGCGATCGATCGCGGTATCCGAGGCGTGGGCCCGCATCGCCAGCGCCATCCCGTAGGCCGCGGTCGCGCCGATCAGCGGCGCGCCGCGCACCAGCATCGAGCGGATCGCATCGGCCGCGGCCTCGACGGTCGCAAGCTGCGCGATGACGAATTGATGCGGCAGTCTGCGCTGGTCGATCGCGCCGACCGTCCAGCCGTCCGGCTCGAGCCAAATGCTGCGGAAGTGTTTGCCGTCGACTCGCATGACGCACTATTCTAGCTCAAACCTCAGCCGCGCAGCACCCTGCCTGCCACCGCGTCGAGCTTTTTCAATAGTTCCGGATCGCGCGCCTCGGGCGCCGTGATCAAGGCGGTATCAAGCGCGCGGTCCGAGCCGATCGGGCACGGCTCGTGTTCCCTCGGAAAATCCCTGGCCAGCCGCGCCACCAAGCCCTTTGCCTTGTCGGCGTTTGACGTCAGCACCCGGACGATATCCTGGACGGTGACGGCATCATGGTCAGGATGCCAGCAGTCGAAATCGGTCACCATCGCGACCGTCGCGTAGCAGATCTCCGCCTCGCGGGCGAGCTTGGCTTCCGGCATATTGGTCATGCCGATCACGGAATAACCCAGGTTCTTGTAGGTCGTGCTTTCGGCATAGCTCGAGAATTGCGGACCTTCGATGCAGACATAGGTACCGCCGTGCGCGATCGCGAGGCCCTCGGCGTCGGCCGCTTCGGCAAGATGGGCGCGCAGCCGCGGCGACACCGGGTGCGCCATCGACACATGGGCGACGCAGCCTCTGCCGAAAAACGAACTCTCGCGCTTGTGGGTGCGGTCGACGAACTGGTCGACCAGCACGAAGGTGCCGGGCGGCAGCTCGTGCTTGAAGGAGCCGCAAGCCGACAGCGAGATCAGATCGGTGACGCCGGCGCGCTTCAGAGCGTCGATATTGGCGCGATAATTGATGTCGGAAGGCGATAGCACATGGCCCCTGCCGTGGCGCGGCAGAAACACGATCGGAAGCCCTGCGACGGTGCCGTGACGCAGTGGCGCCGAAGGCTCGCCCCAGGGGCTTTTGATCGCCTCCTCGCGCGAATTCTCAAGGCCCGGCAGATCGTAGATGCCGGAGCCGCCGATGATACCCAGCACAGCTTTCGCCATATCCGCTCCACCGCATCCGTTCGTAGCCCGCGACCAGGCACAAACGGGTTTACCCATTGCTCGCTTTCAGAGCTATGCCAGTTTTATGGGGGATTTGAAACGGCAATGCTGATTTGGAATCAGGCCGCCGGCGCGCCCTGATGAGAACAGCCGACGGCGCGAGCGGATATATCACGCCGCAACGACTAACCAGGACGGAACGCGCGTGATGACTAGCCAGGACGGAACGCGCGTGATTTTGTGTCTACAACTCGACCATATCGAAGTCGCTCTTGGCCGTACCGCATATCGGACAGATCCAGTCGTCTGGAATGTCGGCCCACCGGGTGCCGGGAGCCAGGCCCTCGTCGGGGTCACCCTTTCGCTCGTCATAGATGTAGCCGCAGGTCCGGCACTGCCAGGATTTATAGGACTCGTCGCTCATCGGGGATCGTCCGTGTTCGGGAGCCTTTCCGGCATGGCGCGCAAGCTATCTTACTTGTTCGACATGAAGCAAACAAACTGTCAGCAAGCGCCGCCGCTTCGATCGCGGGACCTCGATTGGCGGCTCACATATGAACATCGACGTCATAGGCTTGCATCTTCATTTCTCGATAACATAGGCGTGCCGCGAATAGCTGGCGGGCTTGACGATGCCGGTCATGATGACGATCCTCGCGGGCCGCGCAATGGGCGCCTATGCCGCCTCATCATGATCCGAATCCGCTAAGGATTCCCTTGCGCAATATCCGGGGATAGTGATCGATTGAGGGTCGGTAGACTACCCTTGCAGTATGCCTTGCAGTTTGCCCTGGTTAACCGGAACCGTCATGCCGCTCGATCCGCTTGCAAAACGTCTTCTTGCCATGATGGCCGCGGCCTCGACCGGTGAACGAGCGAGGCCGACCACCGATGAGCGCCGTCAGTCGCTGGTGAAATTGATGCAGTTCGCGCGATCGAACGCGATGGTGACAACCATCGACGGCGTATTGCCCGGTCCGGCCGGTGATCTTCCTTACCGCTTGTACACGCCGGCACAGGATGAGGACGAGCACCTGCCGGGCTTCGTGTTCTTTCATGGCGGCGGCATGGTCGCCGGCAGCATCGACAGCCATGACCGCGTCGCCGCGGCACTTGCGGAGGCAACCGGCTGCCGCCTGATATCGGTCGGCTATCGGCTGGCGCCCGAGCATCCATTCCCCGCCGCGGTGGAGGATGCGATCGCGGCGACCGAGTTCGTGTCCCGGCATGCTGCTTCGCTTGGTATCGACGCAGAAAAACTCGTCGTGGGCGGCGATTCCGCGGGCGCAACGCTCGCCGCCGTGGTGTGCCAGCACGCGCTGCGCAGCGGCGCGCCTGCCATCCTGGCGCAATGCCTGATCTGCCCGGTCCTGGATTTCGAGGAGACCTCGCCGTCGCGCGAGGCGTTTGCCGAGAATTACCTGATCGACCGGCTCACGCTCGAAGCCGATCTTGCCGACTATCTGCCGCAGGGAATAGACCCTGCCGATCCCAGGGTCTCGCCGCTGCGGGCAACAAGATTAACCGGGCTGCCGGCGGCGATTATCCATACCGCCGAGTTCGATCCGATGCGCGACGAAGGCAACGCCTACGCCCGCAAGCTGTTGGCGGCCGGCGTCAACGTCGAGCACATTTGCCATGACGGCATGATTCATAATTTCCACGCCATGGGTGCGATCTTGCCGCAGGCGAGATTGGTCGTGCTTCAAATCGGCGAGCAGATCAGGCGCACGCTGGCGTGACCCGGGGGCGCAACCTTTCCAATTCGCACGAAAAATACAATCGAACCTGTGGAACGGTTGCGAATCTGGAATAGACTTGGCCTTGATCGCCCTCGCCTGGCGGCCCGCGCAAGCTCTCACCCGGACAAGCTAAACCCCATGTCTGTTCCCGCCATCGCCACAGCCCAACAAGGCGGGACCGGCGACCGTGACGCTCTTTCCGTCCTCAATTCCGTATTCGGCCTTCCTGCCTTTCGCGGTGCGCAGGAAGCGATCGTCAAGCATGTCACAGACGGCGGCAATTGCCTGGTGCTGATGCCGACCGGCGGCGGCAAGTCGCTCTGCTATCAATTGCCGGCGCTGTTGCGGCCTGGCTGCGGCATCGTCGTCTCGCCGCTGATCGCGCTGATGCGCGATCAGGTCGCAGGGTTGATGGAGGCGGGCGTCAATGCGGCGGTATTGAATTCGACGCTGTCCTTTGAGGAAGCCTCTGAAGTCGAGCGGCGGCTTCTCGCCGGAGACCTCGACCTGCTCTATGTCGCGCCGGAGCGGCTCCTCACGGAGCGCTGCCTCGCCTTGCTCGATCGGGCCGGCATCGCGCTGTTTGCGATCGACGAGGCGCATTGCGTGTCGCAATGGGGGCACGACTTCCGCCCCGAATATATCGGCCTGTCCCAGATAGCGGAGCGTTTTCCCGGCGTGCCGCGAGTGGCGCTCACGGCGACCGCGGATGAAGCCACGCGAAAGGAGATCGTCGATCGCCTCGGGCTTTCAGGTGCGCCGAGTTTTGTGGCGAGTTTCGATCGCCCGAACATCAGATATGAAATCGTCGACAAGCAGAATGCGCAAACTCAACTCAAGGCCTTCATCGCCGAGCGCCACGCCGGCGACGCCGGCATCGTCTATTGCCTGTCGCGCGCCAAGGTCGAGGACACCGCGGCCGTGCTGGTAGCGGCCGGCATAAAATCGCTGCCTTATCACGCAGGACTTGACGCCGCCACGCGCGCGAGCCATCAGGACCGCTTCCTCAACGAGGACGGCGTCGTGATCGTCGCCACCATCGCGTTCGGCATGGGCATCGACAAGCCCGATGTGCGCTTCGTGGCGCATCTCGACCTGCCGAAAAGCATCGAGGCTTACTATCAGGAGACCGGGCGCGCGGGGCGCGACGGCAAGCCGTCCAGCGCCTGGATGGCCTATGGCCTGTCCGATATCGTGCAGCAGCGGCGCATGATCGACGAATCCTCCGGATCGGAAACGTTCAAGCGGGTGTCGATCAACAAGCTCGACGCGCTGGTCGCTCTCGCCGAGACCGTGAACTGCCGGCGCGGCCGCCTGCTCGGATATTTCGGCGAAACACTTGGTGTCGCCAGCTGCGGCAATTGCGACAACTGCCTGTCACCGCCGCGGCTGCGCGACGGCAAGGTCGCCGCCCAAAAACTGTTGTCCTGCGCCTATCGCACCGGGCAGCGTTTCGGCGCCATGCAGCTGATCGATGTTCTGGTCGGCCGCATGACCGAACGCGTCAAGCAGTTCAGCCATGACAAGCTCTCGGTATTTGGCATCGGCCGCGAGCTCAATGAAAAACAATGGCGCGCCGTGGTGCGCCAGCTGGTGGCGATGAGCTATCTCCGATCCGACAGCGAGGCCTTTGGGGCATTGAAGCTGACGGAGACCGCGCGCGGCGTCTTGAAGGGCGAGACCGAGGTGTGGCTACGCGAGGCGCCTGCCACTTCGCGCAACCGCGCGATCAGAGCCAAATCAAGACGCGGCGATCTCGCGTCCCCGCCGGCCGGCGGCGGCGGAGCCGTCAATTCCGCCCTGCACACAGCGCTCAGGGGCTGGCGCTCCGAGATCGCGCGCAAGCGCGGCGTGCCGGCCTATGTCGTGCTGCACGACTCCACGATCGACGGCATCGCGAGCGCCCGTCCAACGACGCTCGGAGAGCTCCGCAACATTTCCGGCATCGGCGACAAAAAGCTCGAACATTACGGCGACGAACTGATCGCACTGGTGAAGGCTAGTCGCACTGAGGCGTGAGCGAAGGCGGGCGGCCGAGGGGTGATCGGGGGTTGAGGGGGCATCCTTGCAGCCCACCCGGCGGCCTTGTGCGGAATGTTTGGAACTAGGTTTGAAAGTCGATACTGCGCAGGATAATGCCGGGAGGGGTGCCTTCCAGCTCCCTTGCGAGGAACTTGCGCGCGGCACGCTCCTCGATCCGGTCGCGTAGCCTCATAAACTGCGCTTCGCGCTCGTTTGCCTTGCTCCGGCTGACGCTTTCCATACTATCCAGGGCGGAGGTGCTGATGGCACAGGGTATCTCCTTTTCGCCCTCGATCATCGAAAACAGGATGACCATCCGTTCAAATTCGTAACCGTGAAAGCTACCCCGTGTAAGTGCCATGACTTGTCCTCCTGCGGAAGCGGTCCTGACCACGCGAGAGGCCTTGTCCGCCCAGATGCTCAAGTAACTCTCGAGCCTCGCGATGCCTTTTCCGGCGGATCGATCTCGGCGATCTTGCGCAGGCAATCGGCTTCGGATTCATGAGGCCCGGAGACAAACGTTCCGCTGACTTTCGTGCTGTACCAGCCCGATACGACACCGAGCCGCAGCGATTCTTCGGTTTTGACGTGGCGCGGCGAAAGATTTTGCATGTGTCTGCTTTCCAGTGAGCGCCCCGAAAAACCCGGGCGCGAGAAGCTATTCGGCTGATCTACGAGCGACGGTCCGCTCAACTCTCGCCCGAGAGCCGGGCAAAATCCGCAAGCACCGCCGCAACCACATCACGATGGTGGGTATCATCCGGCGCGAGTCCCGCGGCGTACAGATTCAGGACGTAGCGCGCCTTGGCGGCCGCCTCCGGCCATGAAGCGGCGGCAACCGTGAGAAGGTGGTTCTCGAGGATGGCCTGCTGGTCACGCAAATCCCTTGCATTGCTCTCAACCTCCGCCAGAACACGCCGGATATCGGTCGCCTTCTGGGCGGCCATGCCACGATGCTTGTCGAGATCGAGCGGCTTCTCGGTCATTGCGCGCTAGCGTCGATCCGCTGCGCGTCCGACAGATCGACCGACCCAATTGATATCATTTCCATCGTTGCACCGCGCGATGCGGCCGCGGGCACCATGATCATGGTGGCGACGCGTCGAAACGAGGCGAACGAAAGTCCTTCGATCATCTCCTCGTCGGTTATGATCTCGTAGGCCCCCGCAGGCAGCAGGCGATCGATGCCCCTGATCTGGAACGGGTGCTTGAAGGTGACTATTTCTCGCCGCGAGCGGGTGGTCATGCCCGCCCGCCTTTTGCAAGCGGCTCAGCGCCGGCGCCTTCTTGATGCATCGACGAACCATGCGCTCTTTCGGCTTGATTGGCTATCTCTTTCTCGCGGAATGATGTCAGCGGCCCGGATGGGTTGCCATGCATGGCACTGGGTCCCCTTTCGCGATTGTGGCGTGACGTTTAACGCTCGCTATCGCCAGGAAGTCGGCGTAGGGTCGCCTATTATCGCGCTTCCCACGGCATTGATCGGTGACTGAGGGTAACGAGCGCTCCATCCAAAAATGGAGGAGCTTGTATTGTCTCGGTTTCACCTGGCCCGTATCGTGCCACCGGTGATCGCTCCACTGTTCCTTGTGCTCCAGGTGCTCGCAGCTTCTGTCCTGCCAGATGCCGGTGACAGCAACGCTAGCCCAACCTCCAATCAATGACTGCATCCTCACCAAACCCAGGGAGATCGACATGGCCAAAGGCGAGCAAAAAGGCAACCGGGAGGCCAAGAAACCGAAGAAGGAAAAAATCAAGACGATCGCCGCGGCACCAAGCCAAAAGACCGCGGGATGGCAGCCGAGTTTCGCATCCGGCAAAAAGAAATAGCGACGAAGAGGCTGAAATCGTCTGACGTCGTCGGAAAGGCCGCTTGACCGGCGCCGGCGCGTCATTCTTGCTGCCTGCCGCACGATCGTATTGCTTCGACCCGGAACTCGGCCTTGTTCCGGCGACGGTTCAAAACCTGGCCGAACCGATCCAACGACAACAAAGGCCGGCTCTCGAACGCTCGAATCCGGCTTTTTGGCTTGGCGCTCGACTGCGGGGCGGGGAAAATCCCCACTGTTGGGAAATCTGGATGACGATAGATCCCACGGCGCGAGTCGAGGATGGCGCTGTGATCGGCGCGGGCACGTCGATCGGTCCATACTGCCTCATCGGCTCCCGCGTCGTCATCGGCGCGGACTGCAAGATTATTGGGCATGTCCACATCAGCGCGCAGACCACCATCGGTGCCGGCTGCACCGTCTACCCGTTCGTTTCGCTGGGCACGCCGCCGCAATCCCTGAGCCATCGCGGCGAGCTCACCGAGCTTCGAATCGGCCAGATGTGCACCATCAGGGAATCGGTGACCATGAACGCCGGGACCGTCGCCGGCGGCGGCATCACCCGGGTCGGCGATCGCGGTTACTTCATGAACTGCAGCCACGTCGGTCACGATTGCCAGGTCGGTAACGATGTGATCTTCGCGACCTCGGCCACGCTGGGCGGCCACTGCGAGATCGGCGATGGTGTTTTTATGGGAGGCTTCTCCTCCGCCCATCAGTTCGTCCGCATCGGGTCTCAGACCATGATCGGTGCCGCAAGCTGCGTGCGCGGCGACGTGATCCCGTTTGGTCTTGTGAGCGGCCAGTACGCCAGCCTCGCGGGCCTCAATGTTGTCGGTATGAAACGCCGGAAGTTCACCCGCGAACGCGTGGCGGTGGTAAGGGGGTTCTATCAGAAGCTGTTCCACGGCGCCGGCACCTTCGCCGAGCGCTTGCATGAGGTGAGGCAATTGGCGGAGGCGGATCCTGCGATCGCGGAAATCCTGGCCTTTATCGATGCCAAGAGGCACCGTTCGCTGTGTCTGCCGACGAAAAGTGACGGCCATGGGCCGGAGCACTCGCAGGATAGCGAATAGGCCATACCGTTCTCGAGCCGAGCGCCCGGGTTCTCGATTCGCTGCCTCTTCAACGCGAAGGACGTATGACCTCGTAAGGCACGGCGAGCTTGATCGTCGTATCGTCGCTCGATCTGCCGGTGAGACCATCTCTGGCCATGGACTCGATCATCGGCCAATTTTGCCGGAAGCACGTTGCGGCGTCGCCAATGTTCGGCGCCTGCACCTTGACGCTGCAAGCCTGTCTGCCGCCCTTGTTCGATATTTGAAAATGGAACGTATAGGTTGTTGTCCCGGCCTCTTCGCTGGTCGGCGGATTCTCGCGGCGCATTCGGTGTCCCCCCTGTCTGCGTCGAACAGGGTTATCTTTCATTTACGATTTGGCCTTTGGCGCGGCGCGTTCGTGGCGCGGTACGTGCAGGATCAGCGCTAGATTACGGCTTGGTTTTGGGCGGCGATGCGAAGGTACCCTTCACGGTCGACGAAAACTTCGACCAACTGCAGGTTAGCGAACCATCCTCGCAATGCGGGGATTTCGACCGATCGACCGGTCGTTTGGCGGCTGAGGGTGGTGCGTTCCTCGGCGTCAATACCAACGGTGGCCCTACAGCTTGACGCGCGCCCTCCAGATCCGCCTGCAGCAGCTCGATCTGTCTTCTTGCCAATTCGGCCAAGACGGCCTCCCGTCGTTGGACATCGAGGAAGCCCATATACGCGCGATCGATCGCTTTGCGCTCCTGTGCCGTCGGATTAGGGCCCGCAATGTCGAAATTCCGGTCCTGCATGAAGTCGTAATATTTATAGCCGCCACCGGCTTTGCGCCGGCCTGCAAATCGCGCGTTGCAGTCGGTCATCAAGGCATTGCGCTCGTCATTGGACGGGGCTTTGGCTTCGACCTGTTCGACGCACTCTTCAAAATCCCGGGCGGGTCCGGGCGGCGCCCCACCAAAACTCAGCCACCAGGCGGCGAGCATAAGCAACGCCAGCCCTGCAGGTATCACAAATTGCATTTTGGCGCCGCCGCTCAGCAAACGGTACATGCGCAAAATTCCCCCACCGATTCGTTCACTAAGTGCTGCAAATGCGGGTTTTTGCGGGCAAACATGCCCGTCGATGTAGCAACGCCGCAACAGCCGGCCGCTTTGTTTATCGCGGCGAATTCCCGCCATGATTGGGCACAAGTCATCGAACAGAATTTGACCGTCACCTGCAAGGGGTTCTGGTCATGCAATCAGTCAAAGCTATTGCAACCTTGGCGTCAGTGGCGGCGATTGCCTGGTCAATATTTGCATTTAGCTGGGTCGGCCTGGCGCTGCTCGGCTTTTGAGTCTGACCTGTGGCGTAGATGTGGCGATGCGGCCGTGCTAGTGTCGGCCTTCACCAACCGAGTCTTCAATTGCCTCACTGTCAAACCATTGCGATGATTTCGAAAAGCATCGCGTTCCTCGTTGCCGCGCTGATGCTGGCCAATTGCTGCGCGTCGGGAAGCGGGTGCGCGCCGGCGGCCGGGAGCCCGGTCGCATGGGACGGGCTTGGCCCGGCCCCGACGGAGGAAGTCCAACCGCTTGAGCTTCGGCCAAAGCAGCAGGCGCGATCGAAGAGGGAAATCGCCGGCCCGCTCGATGTTGCGGCGACCGAGCAAAATCACGGGGTTCGACCGAAGGACCAGTGGGAGCAAGAGCAGGCGGCGGACCAAGCCGACGAAGCGAAGCTCAAGCGTAAACTCGTGATCTGCCGCAGCTGCCTGCCCGGCGAATCCGCCCGCGACGACACGACCGGCGGCAGCCGCTGAGGCGCGTCGTGGCCGAGCCAGCCAACCCAGGCCACCATGGCATCGCCGCCAATGGTCGGCGGGGAACTTGGTGCTCGTGGCGGAAGCGGCCTCGATGTCTCGTTATGGCTCGTCGCCTTCCTTAATTCGGGCATTATCTTGCCTCGAGATACCGGAGAAGACCGGGCGACTTCTGGGCGATTTCATGAATAGGCAAAAGATAACTCCCGGAGCTCGCAAGCGAGCACCACATTTATACGGGAGATAAAGGGCTTTCGGGGTTGCGGCGGCCGCCGGATAGCGGCGGGAGCGCCCGAGCAGCCCACCGGCGGCGATATTGAGTTTATTCAGAAGACAGGGTTGGAGCGAAAGATGGCGACGCTGATGGGGATCAACAAGGTCAATTGGGGGCAGGTTGGCCGGGTAACGAAGCCTGACAGATACCAGTACTCCTTTGGATGGCTCACGATCGCAGCGGACGATATTGCGATCTGGCAAAAAAATCCGAACGCGGTATTCACGCTCGTGGACGCCGCAGCCATGAAGGATCACCGGAGGACGAATATCGCCTGGGTACGTTTGAATTGCGCCAAACGCCTTACGACCCCAGCGGCGTTGCATAGCCAGGGGCGCCGCTCGTCCTCTGCAAAATAATCGGCGGCATCCCTGAAAGATCGTTGCTAAACGCTGCGGACTTGGCGCCGCAAAACTATCGGACGTCCAAAATCGCTTCACGGTTGCGGTCAACGCAACCGACCAGAGAGAATCGCGGCCTTCCTTTCCTGATACTCTTCCTTCTGAATCTCGCCTCTGGCATAGCGCTCGTCCAGAATCCCCAATGCTGAATAGCCCGTGTCCCACTGCCGATCCCTCGATCCCGGTTGGTGCGCGCCGCCGGAGAGACGGCTGAAGAGAAAGTAAACGACGACAGCGCAGGTCAGCACCATGAACAGCATCATGGCCGGGAACATCCACCAAAGATGCCATCCATAACCATCGGACCACATATGCCACGGACCGGGTCCATACCACTGTGGTGGTTGCGGAGTGTTTGGTGATTGCGATTGCTGGGCAAGTACTTGCAGAGGCTGCGCGGCAACCAAGGCAATCGGAATCAGGAGAACTGATAATTTTTTCCACATTGAAAGGTCTCCCATTTTCGAGAACGCCGCGCTCTTTTTACGTTTTTCCGGGCGGGCAAATTTGAGCTGCATCAACAGCGTCCTCGAGATTTTTGATTTTATTGTTTTGATCTATCGCGAGAAATCCTTGGGCGTCGGGAAGTCAATTCGAGGAGGTTTGTGTGAATCAACCACAAAACACGAATCAATCCTTTGTTTGTCCCATGCATTCCGACGTTCGTCAGCCGAATCCCGGAAAGTGCTCAAAGTGCGGTATGGACTTGCTACCGGAGGGCACGCGCTTCGCTTTGCTCCGACACAACGTCAACTGTTGTGATCTACACCGGCATCGCTCCGCGCTGGATTGCCTTTATCGGGTATTTGTCGGCGTCGGTGCTGCTGATCGGCAGTTATTACATCGGGTGGAGTTTCGCGGTATTCCTCGTTTGGGTACTTTTGATCAGCGTATATATTTTGGTTGACAATCTACGGGGACGTTAGGCGCAAGATGCGTAAGGGCTGAGCCTCCGCTCACCAATAGGCAAACCAGCCGAATTGCCGCGGCCGTGCCGCCAGGAGCAGTGGCGGAGGCGTGTGTCGTTTTGTAATTTTGCGCTGGCGTTGCCGCTTCGGCTCTGGCTTTTTTGAATCGGATGGTTGCAGCTGATTGGCATCAATCGGTCGCAGTTGCGCAAATGCCTCCCGCACCCGCGCCGTGGCAGAGGCGATCGTTACCGGGGCCGGCGCGCTTGCCGCGATGTTCGCGATCTGCGCAGGGATGGCATGGGTGATGGCCGGATGGCTGGTGTCGTAGACAATGCGCTCCGGCCATTTACGATCGGAATGAATGCGGATGATGTACGAAACCGCGTCGGCGCTGTTGGTATCGGGCAATTTCGGAAAATAGGCATCGGAAATAAACAGCAGCGCGAGCAGTATGCCGCCAACATAGCAAAAATATCGGATCAGGGGCATTCGTTGCTCCACTCCGGCCCCCGCCAAGGTCCCATCTGCATTGATCGATTATCAAACCGTCATTGAATGTGAGCGGAACCCTGTCGTATTTGCCCGTGCCACGCGATCGATGCCCGGAATTTCCAGCCGCTTGATGCCATGCACTTCGCTTAGTTACGTCGTTCCTCGCGGCGCTCCGTGCGTCCTGTTCGTCGCGTCTCGCGCCGTTCCGTACGTCCTGTACGCCGCTCCTGACGCCGCTCCGTGCGTCCTGCACGTCGCTCGTGACGGCGCTCCGTACCAACAGTCTGGGCCTCAGCCTCCGATACGCTCAGCACCGTAGAAGATGCCGCGAGGTTGAACGCAGCAACCAATCCCAAAAAGGTAAAGCGCTTTTCGACGCGAGATCTCTTCCGATTTGATCATTTCGGTCATGGTCAAAACTCCTCATGCGGGTCTGGCGAAGTGTTGTGATGCACTCAGTTCCAGAGTGACTATTGATCTAGATCAACGAGGCAATGACACAAGGTATGACGCTTGGAGCAAGGTTGCGGCTCCCCGGCGCGACTTGTTTCAAAATCACTCCGGCGAGCAGGGGAATTCGCTTTTTCGGCAATCGTGTAAAAGGAGAGCAATCATGTCACGTCGAACCACCTTCTTGTTGGCTGCATCCATTATCGTCGGTGTCGGGTGCACTGCCATGATTTCAACTGATGCCTTCGCATATCGCGGTGGCGGTGGGCGCGCCGGCGTTGGCCGCGCTGGCGTTCATCACGCAGGCGTCCATCACGGCGGTGTTTACCGTGGCGCAGCCGTACGTCGTGGCGTGGCAGTGGGCGTCGGGGCTGCTGCCGTCGGCGCTGCTGCCTACGGAGCCTACGGAGCCGCCCCAAGCTGCGGATACTATCCCTATCCACCTTGCTACTAGAACCTGTCGCTGAGCCCGGTCCGCGTGAGGGACCGGGCGGCAGCGAACATTGGTAGCGGCCAGTGCACGTCCGGCAAGTCCCGGCGCGTCATTCCTGGGCGACAGATGCCGTATACTTGGTACGTGACTTTCGAGGTGCAGAAACGCGGTGTATTGCCTCGAAGGCGAAGCCCTCGGGCAACCAGAAAATTTGAGACTGAAAAGGAAGCCAGGGACTTCGCCCGAGCAAAGTTCAATGAGGGACTGACTGTCTACGCCGGCACCATCAACCCTCATTTGCCGAGACAACTGATCCCCTCGAAAAGGATCCCTTCCTGGCTCGAACCGGCGGCAGAACAAGAAAACGCGGAGCCAGATAGCACTCAGAAACAAAAAAAGTAGCAGGCAGAAATTGCGGCTACTTTCGGGTTGCGTCTCAGTCCGTCCCGTTCCGATCGTGCTCGAGACAGGCGGATTGCGCAACAGTTCGACGATGCCGAAACCGGCGAGTTGATCTATCGCGCCTGTGAGCCGATGCTTCTGCGATCTAAGGCGGTGTTCGTTCCGGCTAGAGCGGGATGACTTTTCTTCGAATCGTCATCTCGCTCTATCTTTTTGTTTGAGCATGATCTTTTTCGGAAAACCGGTGTCCACTTTTCCGGATCATGCTCTAGGGCCTGTTGAGATTCATCGGGAGTTTATCACGGCTGCGGCGAGATAGATATTTGCCGCGAAGCTCTGGTCGGTTTTGTCTGCGCGCATGGCGATGCGCTTGAATTCCTTGAGCTTGCAGAAAGAAATTCTCAATCAGGTGGCGCCACTTGTAGATCTCCGCGTCGATCGGCAGAGGCGAGGCGCGCCGTGGATGCTGAGAGATGACGATCTTGGCGCCGCGTTCGATGAGGTCGGCGATGATGGAATTGCTGTCAAAGGCCTTGTCGGCGATGAAGCCCTCAAAGGCGAGACCGTCGATGAGCGGAGCAACGCCCACCGTATCGAAGCGATGGCCGGGCAGGAGAACGAAGCGGACGAGATTGCCCAGCGCATCGGTCAGCGCCAGAATTTTGGTCGTCATGCCGCCCTTGGAGCGGCCGATGGCCTGGCTCTGAGTCTCCCTTTTGCGCCCTGTCCGTGGCGATGGACCTTGACGATGGTG
>JBATYU010000009.1:0-5465 GCA_049674245.1 Bradyrhizobium sp.
GTGTCGGTTCGTTCAGAGAATCAATTCGCGTCATGCTGGCATTGTATCCTGCCGGCGCGCCAGCCGGACAAAAGCAACCGAGCCCGGCCGGCGTCCACTAATTCTCGCTGCCTTCCTGCGGATCGGGATGGATGACATCCTCCGGCAGCGCATGGGCCACCGCGGGTGAGGCCGCGATCTCCGGTCCGATCTCGCGGCCGCGGCCGCGGATCAGCCGCTCATAGGCCGAGATCAGCGTGACGTAGGGATTGACCCAAAGCCAGCCGTCGCGCGTGAACA
The DNA here is from genome assembly GCA_049674245.1 of Bradyrhizobium sp. Taxonomy (GTDB): domain Bacteria; phylum Pseudomonadota; class Alphaproteobacteria; order Rhizobiales; family Xanthobacteraceae; genus Bradyrhizobium. The sequence goes on from JBATYU010000009.1 coordinate 280, forward strand.
CCTGCACGTCGAAATGCAGATGGCGGGTGGTGCCGTTGGCGTGGTCGAGGTAATTCGAGACCACGCCGATCTTCTCGCCTTCGGCAACGACGCGTCCGTTGAGGACGCCATCGGCGTCCATGGCGGAAGGGTTCATGTGCATGTAGCGAAAGCGGATGTGCTCGTTGCGGGTGTTGATCTGAAGCGTCGCAGCCTGCGCTCTCGGTGAGCGGATCACGACGGCATCGCGTACCGCGACCACCGCCTGCTGCTTGGGATCGCAACGTTCTTGGCCTTGGGCTTTTTCCTGGCCTTGTCCTTTTTCTTGACTTTCGCCGCTGGGCGGGCAGGGCCTCGGACGAATATCCTCGCCTTGATGGCCAAAACCGCTGGCGCATTGCCCGACCCCAAAGCTGCGGGACTCGCAGAAATTATCGCGCCAGGGATAGCCCGGATAACTGCCGGAGGATTTATCGGACCTGTCGCGCCGCGCGAAGGATTGCGTGCGAACCAGGGCCGGGACTTTCTCCAGCGGAAATCGCAACTGCGAATAGGCGTTGAAGTCGGCGCGGCCATTTTGCTTGTGATAGCCAGAGTTGGCGATGATGTCGCCGGTCGGCCGGTAGGTGAAATCAGGCGACCGTTCCGCGGGCCGCTCGGCAACCTCGGAGGGGATATCCATGCGCGGACGCGAAGGTTGCCCGCCCGCGACGCGCAAGGCCTTCAGGAAGCGTTCGGCGACCGGGTAGGCCTCGCGGCAGGCCAGCCGCCGCGCCCGCGGCGTCGAATCGAGGCACTGAATCGACACCACATAGGGCACGCCGAAGCGCGTGAACGCATACCGCACATAGCCCTCACGGATGAACCGGCGCATATCAGGAAATTGCGCCGCCAGCGCCTTGACCGGTTCGCCCTTGCCGCTGAGGGGATCGGAGATGTCGTAGGTCAGAAGCGAGCCGGTGATCTGCACCTCGACTGGTCTTGCGAAGGTTCGTGACGGCATGCCGTCACCGGCGCCGGGCTCGAGCGAAAATACCGCGTCGTAACCGGCGGGGCCTGCCTCGAACAGATCCACGGGGCGGAAGTCGGCCTGAAAGCGCGACAGCGAGGGACTAGCCAGCGCACCGGCTTGGCGGGCATCGAGATAGGCGGCGGTATCGAACGGCAGCAGCACCGGCACCGGGCTCTGCCCGATACCGGTAAAGATCTTCGAGGTGACCGCGTTTAATTGCACCAAAGCCGGCATCGAACGCGGATCGGACGCGGGCAGCCGCCAGCGCCGCGCGAAGGTGAAGTCCGGCGCGACCGCGGGCTGTGCGTTGATTTCCGATCTGAACTGATCGAGCACTGCGCGCCATTCGACGCGGACCGCGGAAATCGACGGCGTGCGGAATTCCTCGGCTGCAAGCGCTGTCGTCCCGGCGGAGAGCATCGAGAAGACCGCCAGCAAGCGCGAAACGACCCCGACAAACCCCCTAGCCAATGCGTTGCCCCCAAGCAGCTGAACTCCCCGCCAGCCAGTGTAATCGCAAAATGGCAGGCTGCAACAGTGTGTGCGAATGCCACAATCTCGTCGGACCACCCGTGGAGTGGATTTGACACTCGCCACCAATTTGGCCGCGCGCTAACGTTAATCCTTGGCCCGCTCGACGTAAGAGCCGTCTTCCGTCATGACCACAATCCGCGTGCCTGCGGCGATGTGCGGCGGTACGTTGGTTCGCACGCCGTTCGAAAGCATGGCCGGCTTGTAGGATGACGACGCCGTCTGGCCTTTGGTCACAGGTTCGGTTTCGACCACTTCCAGCGTCGCACGCTGCGGCAGCTGGATGGCCACCGGCGTGGCATCGTGCATCGACAGCTTCACCGTCATGTTTTCCTGCAAATACGGCGCGGAAGAACCCACAATGTCCTTGGATACCTGGACCTGATCGTAGGTCTCGCTGTTCATAAAATGGAAGCCGTCGGCATCTTGATAGAGATAGTTGAAATTACGCTCCTCGATGGTCGCCTTCTCCACCTGGTCGGTGGTCTTGTAGCGCTCCGCAATCTTTACCCCGTCACTGATTCGGCGCATTTCGATCTGGCTGACCGGAGTTCCCTTGCCGGGATGGATGTTCTCGGCGGTCACAACCACGTAAAGCTTGCCGTCTTGCTCGATGACGTTGCCCTTGCGAATAGAACTGGCGATGACTTTCAAAGCTGTTTTCCCTAAAGTTCCGGCCCGGGACCGTACAGGACATGGGCGTCCTTAAGGCCAGCGAAACGGTTTCGGGCTGCAACATACTGATTTTGTCCGCCCATGCCAGCATTTTAGGGCCTGACAGGACCGCCGGTTGATGGCCGAAAACGACCAGCTTTCGCCCTGGTGGTCCGCCACCCGACGCGCCGATGTCAGGCCGTTTCTGACCGCGCGGACCGCGATTACGCGGGCGATCCGGGAATGGTTCGACGCGCAGGGTTTTATCGAGATCGAGACCGGGATTTTACAGGTTTCGCCTGGCAACGAGACCCATCTGCACGCACCGCGGACCGAACTGTTGGCCGCCGGCGGCGAACGCGTGACGCGATACTTGCGGACCTCTCCTGAATTTTCCTGCAAGAAATTGCTGGCGGCCGGCGAGACCAAGATCTTCGAGCTGGCGCGGGTGTTTCGCGACCGCGAGCGCGGCGAATTGCATCTGCCTGAATTCACCATGCTGGAATGGTATCGCGCCAATGCGACCTACGATGCCGTGATGGCCGACAGCATCGTCATTATCGCGCATGCCGCGCAGGCCACGGGAATCGGGCGATTTTCATTTCGCGGCAAGGTTGCCGATCCCTTCGCCGAACCGGAACTGTTGACCGTGGCCAGTGCGTTCGACCGCTTTGCCGGCATCGACCTGCTCGCGAGCGTCACCGGTGGTAAGGGCGATCGCGACAGGCTTGCGGCCGCGGCAAGGGACAAGGTGCGGATCAGCGACGACGACACCTGGTCCGACATTTTTAGCAAGATATTGGTCGAGCATGTCGAACCCCATCTGGGGCAGGGGCGTTTGACCGTGTTGTTCGAATATCCGGCGCCGGAGGCGGCGCTGGCGCGCACCAAAGCGGCCGATCCGCGCGTCGCCGAGCGTTTTGAAATTTATGCCTGCGGCGTTGAACTTGCCAACGGGTTTGGCGAACTCACTGATCAAGTCGAGCAACGGCGGCGCTTTGCTGCGGCGATGGACGAAAAGCAGCGCCGCTACGGCGAACGCTATCCGCTGGATCAGGATTTCCTGGATGCGGTCTCCCACATGCCGGATGCAAGCGGCGTCGCGCTCGGTTTCGACCGGCTGGTGATGCTGGCGAGCGGGGCTCAAAGGATCGATCAGGTAGTATGGACGCCGCCTTCAGGTGATGCATGAGCGAGACCAATTTCAATATTGCTGCGACGTTGCGCGAGCCCACTGAGCTGGCCGGCAACGGCCTTGTGCCTGTCACGGCTCTTCTCGAACTGGAAGAGGTCGCGGCGCGCTATGCGGTGGCGATCACGCCGGACCTGGCGATGCTGATTGACCCAGACGATCCCGACGATCCGATCGCGCGACAGTTCATCCCAAGCGCCGAGGAATTGGTGGCCCAGGGAGGCGAGAACGCCGATCCGATCGGTGATCGCGCGCATTCGCCGGTCTCAGGCATCGTGCACCGATATCCCGATCGGGTGTTGTTCAATCTCATTCACGTCTGCGCGGTGTATTGCCGGTTTTGCTTTCGTCGCGAAATGGTTGGCCCTGGCAAGGCCACCGCGCTCTCGCAGGGTGCCTACGACAACGCGCTCGACTATATCCGCGCGCATCACGAAATCTGGGAAGTCATCCTGAGCGGCGGCGATCCCCTGATGCTGTCGGCGCGACGGCTTGCCGAGATCATGGCCGATCTGGCTGCGATCGATCACGTCAAGATCATCCGCCTTCACACCCGCATGCCTGTTGCCGACCCGGATCGCGTCGGCGACCAGACGGTGGCGGCGCTGAAAGTTACGGGCGCTACCACCTGGGTCGCGCTGCACGCCAATCACGCCCGCGAGCTGACCGCCAAGGCGCGCGCGGCATGCGCCCGCCTGATCGATGCCGGCATTCCCATGGTGAGCCAGTCGGTCCTGCTGCGCGGCGTCAATGACAATCTGGCCGATCTTGAGGCGCTGATGCGCGCCTTCGTCGAATGCCGCATAAAACCCTATTACCTGCACCACGGCGATCTCGCGCCAGGTACCGCGCATCTGCGAACGACGCTCGCGCACGGCCAGCAATTGATGCGAAGCTTGCGGGGCCGGGTTTCCGGCCTATGTCAGCCGGACTACGTGCTCGACATTCCCGGCGGCCACGGCAAGTCCCCGGTCGGGCCGGGTTACCTGGTGGTCGAGCACGCACAAGAACGTGAATATCAGGCGGAAACGCGCTATCGTGTCTCGGATTATTGCGGTGACGTTCATCTCTATCCGCCCGACCAATGATGTCCGGATAGACACATCGCGCCAAGACGGGAGGAACAAGATGCAAAGACTAATCATGTCACTGGCGCTCACGATCGTACTCGGCGGCGCAGTCGCGCTCGCACAGAGCGGGGGAACATCCAGTTACCCGAAGAATTCGACGGTCGGTTCAGGGGTCCCCCCGGCACCGGTCGGCCATCGCCAGCCGCGCGCCGGCGATGTACCGAATGAGAAGAATCTCAGCGATCCGAACAACCCGGTCAACAAGGAAGACGCTGCGCTCGATCGCAAGATCAAGAGCATCTGCCGCGGCTGCTGACGCGCGACGCGCGTTGACACGGCGCGCTGCAATTTCTGATTCAAATGTCAAACAGCCAGTTGCGATCGTCATTCCGGGATGGTCCGACCCGTCTACGCTCGCTAGCGAGCTTCGCCGGGTAGGAGTCCGCCGAAGCGCCGAGCGCGAAGGCGGAAGGACCAGACCCGGAATCTCGAGATTCTCCGATGTGCAATTGCACATCGTAGTTCGATGCTGCGCATCGCCCCGGAATGACGAAGAACATGTTTACGCTCTCGCAGCGCGAAGTGCGCCCGAGTTGATGAACGATCCACCCTCGAAAGAATAGAGGGCGCAGGGAAAGCCGGGTGCCCAATGCACCCGCAGATGGGGTAACGGGCTCCCCGGGGGCCTTCCAAGCAAGCCGCGCTAGCTACGGCGCTGTTGGTGGCGCGCGTCGCGCGGCTAGCTTGG
>JBATYU010000010.1:0-2209 GCA_049674245.1 Bradyrhizobium sp.
AGAATATCCTCGATGTCGCGGCGGCGATTCTGCAGTCCACTGCGGCCGAACTCGACATCGTTAACAATAGCGTCGTCAATACCGATGACGGCATGCCGCGTATCGAGCTAAGAGAACTCGCCAGGATCGTCTATTTCCGTCCCGACACGCTGCCGCCAGGCATTCAGCCCGAATTGATGGCGACGCGCCATTTTGTCCCGCGTGAATATCCGTTCGCCTTCACCAATGGCGTGCAGGCCTCGTGGCTTGAGGTTGACACCGAGACAGGCTTCGTCAAGCTGCTAAGACACTGGGTCGTTGAAGACTGCGGTACCATCATCAATCCACAACTGGTCGACGAGCAGATCAGGGGTGGCGTGGTGCAGGGGCTGGGGGCGGCACTGTTCGAGAAATGCATCTATGATGAGCGCGGTCAGCTCACCAACGCCAATATGGCCGACTACCTGGTTCCGATGTCCGTCGAAATGCCGGACATAGATGTCGGCCACATAGTGTCACCGACGCTGGAGAGCGAGTTGGGTGCGAAGGGCGCGGGCGAGGCCGGCACCGCAGGGGCGGCGGCAGCGGTAACCAATGCGGTCAACGATGCGGTGAGGCCGTTCGGTACTATAGTTACAGAGATTCCACTGACGCCGCAGGTTATCCTGACGGCGCTAGGCCGAATCTAATCAGGGAAGACGCCGACCAAGCCAATTGGGATATTCTAGGGGAGAAATAACATGACCGGGAAGACCGCCAAATTTGGATCGATTTCGCGCCGCCGCCTGCTGGCGACGGCCAGCGCCGGCGCAGCCATGCTTGGGCTGACATCAAGCGTTGGCGCTCAACAGCCGCCGATCAAGATCGGCATGAGCATGGCTCAAACCGGCGGGCTCGCGGGCGGCGGCAAGTCTTCGCTACTTGGCATCGAGATCTGGCGGGACGATGTCAACGCCAAGGGCGGCCTGCTTGGCCGCAAGGTCGAACTTGTGGTCTATGACGACAAGTCGAGCGCTTCAGAGACTCCGGCGATCTACTCAAAGCTGCTCGACATCGACAAGGTCGATCTCTTGTTTGCGCCCTACGCAACCGTGCCAACGGCGCCGCTCATGCCGCTCGTCAAATCGCGCGGCCTGTTGCTGATCGGTAACTTCTCGTTCCAGGTGAACAGCAAGGTCGGCCACGACATGTGGTTCAACAATGCGCCGTGGGGACCGGCCGATAGCTGGGCGGCATCGTTCCTCGGACTGGGCCAGAAGGCCGGCGGCAAAACCGTTGCGCTTCTCGCGGCGGACCAGGAATTCGCCCAGAATCTGGCGGTGACCGCAAGGGATGTCGCAAAGCGGCTCAACATGCCAATCGTCTTCGACCAGGCCTATCCGCCAAACACGGTGGAATTCTCCAGCATTATCCGCTCGCTCAAAGCCGCCAAGCCTGACATCGTCTATGTCGCGTCCTATCCGCCGGATTCGGCGGGAATTTTGCGCGCCGTGAATGAGATCGGGATCGGAGACAGCGTCAAGATTTTCGGCGGCGGCATGGTCGGCCTGCAATTCGGCGCGGTAATGGAAAACTTGGGCTCGCTGCTCAACGGCGTCGTCAACTACAATTCATGGCTTCCGGAACCGAGCATGTATTACGACGGGACCAAGGCGTTCTTCGAGACCTACGCGAAACGGGCCGTGGAAGCCAAGGTCGATCCACTGGGTTACTATCTTGCGCCGTTCGGCTACACCAGCGGTCAACTCGTCGAGCAGGCCATTAAGGCGACGGGGTCGCTTGACCAGAAGGCCATCGCAAAATATCTGCGCGACAACGAGCACAAGACCATCGTTGGCCCGATCGCGTTTTCGGCGGACGGCGAGCGCAAGGAAAACGCGACGCTGCAGGCGCAATTCCGCGGTGTCGTGGACAAGAAGATCGAGCAGTTCCGCGGCCCGGGCAAGCAGGTGATCCTGTTCCCTGAGAAATTCAAGTCTGGCGATCTCATCAGTCCCTTTGAAACTGCGCGAACCTAAACCTCGCGTTTTTTTTATGGGACCAAGGCGCCGTGCCCGGGATTGGGCAATGACCCCGGGCAACGGAATCGGGTAACTGTGCGCGAACCGGGGAAGTGGCGGCTCAAGGGCGGGTCAAGGGGGGCCTCAATTGTTTTCATTTGACCTGCTGCTCGATGCGGTGGTGATCGGCGTGCTGCTCGGCTGTTTCTATGCGGCCGTAAGCCTTGGGT
>JBATYU010000011.1:0-7067 GCA_049674245.1 Bradyrhizobium sp.
GTCTTTCCCGTCCGCGACCAGTCCCAACAACCGCTTGGCTTCGCGGCGCGCTTTCTCCGGCGTCCAGGGCGACCCGTGCGGGCCAATCGTGAAGAAGCGTTGGCGCCCAAATACTCGGTACTTGAGAACGTAGGTTGCTTGATCGCGCTGGCGCCGTACACCAAAGCCTCGCACCGCTTCCTTATGACCCCCATCCCAGAGGACGTCACCCGAAGCGAGTGCCTGCACAGCCCTGATCGTGATACTTGCCGAAGCCATTCGAGCTCCTGTTCGTATGTCTAGCTACCACATAGCTACCACGATAACAGAAAACGAGGAGAACGGCAGCGTACTCAGCGCGGCATTTGATATTGAAATGACATAGTAATTCGTACTATGGCGTAGAGGGTCGTGGCGGCGGCGGAGGCGGATCTCTGTCTGTGGAACAGGAGGTCGGTGGTTCGAGCCCACCCAACTGTACCACAACAAGCGCTACAAATGGCAATCGTAAGGGTCTCTCTTAATCCAACGAAAACTGGTGAGTTCGTCGCCCGCAAAGTGATCCCGAAGGATGCGCGCGAGGAATACAAGCGGCTGTACAGGCGTAAGCCGAGAAGCGATCCTAAAAATCCCTGCTGGCACGCCGAAAGCTCAGGCCAAAGCTCGGCATGGGCAGTGGTTGGCAGAGGTTGAAACTCGCATCGGGCGCATTCGCGCGGCTGCAAGAGGCGAGGGCCAGCCACTCACAAAGCTCAACGCGCTTGCGCTCGCTGGTCGGTGGTACACTTGGTTCGTTGCGAGACACGAGAGCGACCCCGGATCGCCACTGGGAAGACCGTAAAGAGCATCTGCTGGAACGGGTCTGGTACCCTCACGCGCCCGTAGAGCACCTTGAGGACCCCGACGCGGACACGAGCTGGCCTTGGACCCAATGGCCTGAGGTGCGCGAAGCCGTCAGACCTGAGATTGCCGAAATGGCGCTAGAGCGGGATGGGTCTAGTTTGAATCGATTGAGGATTCCCAAATCGGAAGGCTTCTGATTCAACATGCTGGCTGGGAAGGAGGCCAGCATGGATGGGACGACCCTATTCGGACGACCTTCGTGAGCGGGTGGTGAGGGCTGTCATCAAAGGCGGCCTGTCGCGGCATCAGGCGGCGGCCCAATTTGGGGTGGGCATCAGCACGGCGATCAACTGGGTACAGCGCTTCCACGAGACCGGCAGCGTCAAGCCGGACCAGATCGGCGGCTATAGGCCAAAGAAGATTGCGGGGCCGGACCGCGAATGGCTGATGCAACGGTGCCGGAAGGATTTTACCGTGCGCGGGCTGGTGGCCGAACTCGCTGAGCGTGGCCTCAAGGTCGATTACCGCACGATGTGGGAGTTCGTCCATGCTGAGAAGCTCAGTTATAAAAAAAGACGCTGATTGCCGCCGAGCAGGATCGTCCTGATGTCGCCCGTCGGCGGGCGCAGTGGACCAAGTATCGGGATCGGATCGATCCCACTCGGCTGGTGTTCATCGATGAGACCTGGACCAAAACCAATATGGCGCCGCTGCGGGGCTGGGCGCCGCGCGGTCAACGCATCAAAGCCAAGGTGCCGCACGGCCGCTGGCAGACCATGACCTTCCTGGCCGCTTTGCGCCACGATCGCATCACCGCTCCGTGGTTCATCGATGAACCGATCAACGGCGAAACCTTCCAACTCTACATCGAGAAGGTTTTGGTTCCGACCTTGCAGCCTGGCGACATCGTGATCATGGACAATCTCGGCTCGCACAAGGCCAAGGCCGTTCGCCATGCCATCCGCGCAGCCGGCGCCCGGCTCTTCTACCTGCCCAAATACTCGCCCGATCTGAACCCGATCGAGCAGTTCTTCGCCAAGCTCAAACACTGGCTGCGCAAAGCCGCACAGCGAACCACCGAGGCCGTCTACGATGCTATCGCTCCGATCCTCGACACCGTCTCACCGGCCGAATGCGCCAATTACTTCGCCAACGCCGGATATGACCAAACCTAAACCCATCCCGCTCTAGCAGCGTCGTTCCTCGCTAGCGAGGGCCTCGCGCTCACTCCCGACGCAAGCACTCTGTTCGTCGATGCGGTGTCACAGAGGCTGTTCTCTGCATTGGCGTTGCTTGAACAACGGGCGAAGGGCGACTACTCGCGAGACACTTACCCCGACACGTTCCCTGCGTACGTAGATCAGCGGCGTGGTGCGTCCACTGGGATGAGTTGCTGGGACCTCTTCGGAGCCTACGTCGCAGCGAGGAAGCCTGCAGCCACCACGGTCAACCGCTGGCGGGTGGCTCAGGGGCGCGATGTCCCGTGGCCGCTGTTCGGCGCATTGGTGCCCATTGGGCTCACATGTGGACTGACGCACCCTCGGGGTGGAGCGCTAGATCAGCTTGCCGCTATTCGGGTTCACGGTTGGGCTTTTGCTGTTGACCCGCCGCTGTCTTTTGATCGGTCTCCGGCGGTGACCGGGTCTGCCCGTCGGCGCTCCCCCCTGCCAATGCTTTGGCCCAGACGACTACTCCACCTAGGATCATCAAACACCGCCTAAGCATAACTCTCAGCACTTGGTTCATGGCGCGTTCCTCTGTCCAACCTTCGCTTTGTGGAATGCCTGCCGGTTCGACCGTAGCATGGATCACCGCCGTTGCGCCGTTCAATATCCCTTAGGGCCTTGCGAGACACCGGTAAGCTTGAGGCGGCATATCGCGGTGCGGGGACGAGATGATGCGGGTTATGCTCTGTGAAGCGGCCCAAATTCTGCTGATGCGTCTGCCTTCGAAATGCGATGACTGCCCTTGGGCACTTAGCGGACATGGCGCGATGGCTGTATTAATTCTGTCATGTACTCGTAAGCGGACGTACGTCCAACGCTAACAGCCGGACGAAATCCCGCGCGAGACATCGCAGCGTTCAGCCGAGCAGCAGCGGGCGTAAAGCCCCGTAGAAATGCGGCTACGAGCCCATGGTAATCGACCCGGCAAAATGCGCTTCTCCCGCGAAGAGTTCGATTGCCGAGCGCCACACATTCCGGCTCCGGTCCTACGATGCAGTTTTCCCAGAAGGCCATAAGGCAGTCGTCGCAGATTGGCTCCTCCTGCACTAGCTGTTGTCGCCGACACCGATCGTCCGCCGTAGCGTCCTGGCGTTGATCAAGATCGCAACGACGGCCTGCGTCATGCTGATCACAGTGAGCATGAGAAACTCCGTGTTGTTGAAGATAGCGAGAGGCCTTACACCGGCTGCCCCAAGCGCGAAAAGCAGCACCTGAATTCCTGCGATTGCGCCCATCAAGATGGCCTCGATCGTGTTGTCAATTCCAGGATGAGAGACCCTTAACTGCTCGGCCATCGCCACCATCGCGGCGCCGACCAAGAGGACCTCAACCCAAGAGAGGTTGTACTCACCCCACTGGACCAACGTGGCCCTTGGATCCGCGAAGAGTAACTTCCCGACTATGAAGAAAACCAAGACATAAAAGAAGCCGGGAATGTATTTGAGAGGGTTAGCCCTCCGCGTACCCCGGAGATGCGCAGCAGTCGCGGAGCTTGCGCGTGCACCATCGGAACTTTTATCATCGGTCCTTGCCATTGACGTTCCCTGTCTTTGTCGAGAGCCGCGCGCGCAATTTCAACATGGCCGCGAAGTGCACGGTTTCGCGGGGATGCCATTAGGTTAGCTATGCCGCCCAGGACCGCATGACCGGATGGGACGTCAACTAGATGCGGGCATCGCATTCGGCGAGATACACCTCAACCACGACGCTTCAATCTTCAACCGGCTATTCGCGCGTGTGGACGGAAGGAGTATTATGTCTCATCTTGGCAGGTCTCGTCGATCCCCAGGATGGATCGGCACGGCCGCTATCAACGCGTAGTGCAAGATCGCAGCCACTCGCGGAACTAACGATACCTTTCTTCCCAACTCGGCAAGCGTCAAACCGCTGCTCACAAATATAAGTTGTGGCGTTGGAACATTTTATCGCAAAGGTTGTTGATGAGATGATCCCCAAGCGAACGGGGATTGCTCTACCCACCGTCAGCAGCACAAATGATCAAATCTCTTGCAGCTTTCGCGGTATTCGCAGCGCTGGGAGCATCGGTGATTGCGTTGCCATGGTTTGCTCCCGCTGTGAAAGCAAGCGAGGCGGTGGCGTTGCCAAGGGCAGATCGGCTGGAAATCCGGGCCGTTTCTCGAAACTGCTCCAAACAGGTTTGGCCAGACTTGGCCACCGCGTGTTTGCGAACCAGCAATTCGGAAGCAAAGATTGTGGAAGCTCGTCTTGTGACCGCCCGCCGCTAGGCGAGACCGGCCCAAATGATCCGTTTGCACTCTGCGATATAGAACAGCTAGGAACCGTTATGCCGTATCCCACTCCGCAAAACGATGTTCAAATCAACCGTGTTCACACCGGCGCAGTTTGCAAGGAAATGGGCGAAAGGCTCTCCGTGGCTTTGGGCCCGCAATCCATCGAGTTGCAGCCGTGTCTGCTTTCGCTGATGAAACAATTGGAGCAGGCTGGAAAATTCAGCAAAGCTGCAACCTAGTGCATTAGGACCGGCTTGGGGCTGCCAGGGGCGCCACAGGTCGCTCCTGCATGACACTGAGCGGAATGTTCACCTCGCAACTCACGCCATCGGGTTCAAATCTCAATCGAGCCTCGCCCTGCAATTGACCGGGGAGCGCCTGCTCGATGAGCCGGGACCCAAAACTCTTTCGAGAAGGTTCGTGGACCCGCGGCCCACCGCTTTCTTTCCAATGCAGCCTAAAACGCTTCAAATTATCACTTGATGAGAATGAGACAGCCCATGAAATTGAAACGTGACCGGCAGGTGCCGACAGCGCGCCGTGCTTGACGGCATTGGTGCAGAGTTCGTGAATGACCATGGAGAGGGCGATAGCGGGGCCGGAAGAAATCGCGATGTTGTCACCGGCGATTTCAAACTGATCGAGGCCTTTGGACTGAAATGCCTTCACGGCATTTTCGATCAAGGTCCGGCATCCTGCGCCGGTCCATCGCTCGCGAACCAAAAGATCTTGCGCCACTGCCAATGCATGAAGCCGGTCTGCGATGGTTTTGGTGGCCTCTTCGAGGCTATTCGCGGTCTTGAGGCTTTGAGACATAATTGCCGAAACAATCGCCAGCGTATTCTTCACCCGATGATGAAGTTCGCCGATGACGATCTCCTGTAACCTCGCGGCGACGCTGGAAGCCTGCGCGTCGATGCCGGCCTGAGCGAGCAATTCCCTCAGATAATCGGGCTCGTCTTCCGCTTCGCGTGGCTTGATGTCCAAGGAAGACTCCTGCGTCCCACGAACTTCTTGGAACGTCGCAAATTAGCTCGCGCCCTTCAGTTTGCAAGAGGCGGGGGCGTTCTTGTTGCCTCTTCCGGAGCAAATGGAATCTCCGGCCGCCACGGTTTGTCCTTGTTTCGCGAACCGGCTGCGGCAGGGTCATGGACCGGTCGGCGACTTTTGGTTGCGGCTGCTTGCTAATCCCAAAACCTTCACCCACAATTCCCTCGCCAAAAGGGGTGCGGGGATTCATGTCGGCTACTCGATCCGAAACATTTCAGCTTGGTCTGTTGTTAGCGACGGTGTTCGTACTGCTGATGCAGCCGACCGCGGGCCGCGCCTACACCCAGGAGGAGGAAGCGGCCTGCAGCGGCGATGCGTTTCGGCTTTGCGGTCCGGAGATCCCCGATGTCGACCGCGTCACGGCCTGCATGGTCAGGAACAAAGCGCAGCTCTCGCCGGGCTGCCTGGTGTATTTCAGGCCCGGCCCCGAGGACGCTGCTGCGGCCCCTGCAGGCCAGCCGCTGAGCATCGCGCCGGTGACCGCGCGCAAGCCCGCCAGCGCCAAGACCAATGCCAAGGCGCGCAAGCCCAAAAAGCCGGGAAAGCCGGACGCGACTTGATCCCGCGGTTTTGGATTTTTGCGCGCGTCCCGATCGCAAGGCCGGAACCGCCGCGCTTGTAGAGATGCGCGCGATATACACGGCCTTCCATGCCGCAAAGCGGACCCGTTTTGTTCGCGATCGTTGCCTTTTTTGAAGAAGGCGCCGAGCTCACGGCTGCTCGGATAAGTTGAATGTGCGAAAAAGGTGCTCCGGTGCGCGGCGATTCGACCAATTCTCTCCACGGCACCGCGGCAATCCACTCTCGCGCCGGTTGCGGCGCCCAGTGTGACTCAAATGCCAACCTTTTGACGAATAAGTGGCCGCATCGCGGCCGACCGAAAATTTTTCTTTCACGAATCAGCGCGTTGATTCATTTTGGCCGCTGGGGTCAATCTGGAGGCCAAGGTAATGAACGTCATTGTTTTTGCTTCGCGTAAAGGGGGGTCGGGAAAAAGTACCTTGGCCGCTCATCTTGCTGCGCAGATCAAGTCTGCGAAGTCCTGCCTGCTGATCGATGCCGATCCGCAGGGCTCGCTGACGCTGTGGCACAAGCTGCGCGGCACCAACGAGCCGCCGATCAAGACCGCTGTCAATTCCGTCAGCGGCATCGTCGCCAACGCGAGGCGTGACGGGGTGGAATGGGTTTTGATCGATACGCCGCCGAATCTGTCGGCCGTCGTTGACGATTCGATCAGGAATGCCACCATGGTCATCATTCCCGCGCGGCCGGGTGTGTTCGACGTCAACGCGGTGCAGGAGACGATTCAGACCTGCCGCGCCGCGCGCAAGCCCTATGCGGTCGTGCTCAACGGCGCACCGGCCCGCAGGGACGATTCGGAAAGCCCGATCGTTGCGATTGCGCGCGAAGCGCTGGCAAAATTCCGGGCGCCGGTGTGGGGCGGGCAGATTACCAACCGCGCCGATCTCTTGATGGCGCTCGGCCATGGCGAAGGCGCGCGCGAATACTATGCGGAAGGCCGGGCGGCCGCGGAAATCGCAAGGCTGTGGGCTGCGATCGAACGCTCGGTGAAGGCGATCCGGGGCACGGCATCGGCAAGCGGAGTGATGCACAAGCAGGCGGCGTAAGCTCGCCGCCTGTTTTCGCTTCAGCAAGAACGCGCGGGCTCCCGCGCGTTTTTTGTTGGTGCCAGTCCTCAATAGCACGCCGTCGTCAT
>JBATYU010000012.1:0-14210 GCA_049674245.1 Bradyrhizobium sp.
AGTCTTGGCAGCCGCCTTCTCGCGCGGCGCGGACGGCCTGCGGTGGGTGTCGACGACCGGGATGCTCGCGGTCTCGGTGGGCTTGGTCTCGGTGGGCTTGTCGACCGCCTTTTCGGCCTGCGATTTCTCCGTCGCGACCGCCGGTCCTTCAGAGACCGTCTTCTCGATCATCGCCCGCTCGGAGATGCCTTTGGCCGTGACGCCCGGCTGGGGGATGCTCGCGACGTCGGAGGAGGTCTCGGCCGGCTTCGCCGCGCCGGACCGGGCCTTTTTCGGATCGGCTGAAGACACCGCCGCGGCCACCGGCGCTTCCACAGGCTTGGCCGCCATGTAGTGATTAACGATGTAGGCGCCGATGATGGTCGCAGCCACCGACGGCAAGATGTCCATCGTGAATTTCTTCAGGTAGTTCAACATAACCTACCACTCCCCGGCGCGATTTGATGGGGGAACTTTGAGGCGCATTAAGGGATCAACTGCGACGGATCGGTGGCAAATCGGCAAATGGCGAATTACGGTTTCAATTCCACTTCCAGGAACACGATCTCGGCCGCGGTCACGTTGAGCACGTCGTGCTCGACGCCTGCCTTGCGAAAGTAGGATTTGCCGACCCTGAGCTCGGCCTTGGAACGCTCCCCGTTGGGCGCCACGATGGTCATTTCGCCCGAGGTCACCGGAACGATCACGTAGTCCATCTCGTGAATGTGATGGCCGGTGGCGCTGCCGGGCGAAAGCCGCCACTCGGTGACGCGGACCTCCGGCGTGTCGACCTGAACCTCGGATTTGGCGCTGAGCATTGTCCCTCCCGTCCCGATCAGGGCACGAATTGCATGAATACGAAGACGGCAAATACCACCATGTGCACCAGCCCAAACAGGACATTGGTGCGGCCGGTGCCGAAGGTGAGCATGCTCAGCATGAACGTCAACAGCAACAGCACCATGTCCTGTTCATTGAGGCCCAACACCAATTGCTTGTCGAGCGCGTAAGCCGCTGCGGCGACGGCCGGAATGGTCAGGCCGATGGTCGCAACCGAGGAGCCAAGCGCGAGATTGATGCTCTTCTGCAAGTCATTGCCGCGCGCGGCGGCGATCGCGGCGACGCTCTCCGGCAACAGGATCAACAGCGCGACCAGCACGCCGGCAAACGACGCCGGCGCGCCGAGCAACGCGGTTCCGGCATCGACGACGAGCGAGAATTTCTTGGCAAGCAGCACCACGGCGAGCAGCGAGACCAGCAGCAACGCAACGCTCAGCGCCATCATCCGGCTTGAAACCGGCGTCCCGCCACCGGCGGCGCCGGCGGCCTTGCGGACAAAATAGTCCCGATGCCGGATGGTCTGGGTGTACAGGAACACGCCGTAAAGCAGGATGGTGACGACGCTGACGAAGCCGATCTGCGCCGCCGAGTAAATCGGCCCTGGCGTGGTCAGGGTATAATTGGGCAAAACCAGCGTGATGGTCGCCATCATGAACAGCACGCTCAGGTAAAGGTTGGCGCCGGATACCTGGAAATCCTGCTCGCGGTAGCGAAGTCCGCCGATGAAGATGCAGATGCCGACGAGGCCGTTGCAGACGATCATGACCACCGCGAACACGGTGTCGCGCGCCAGCGTCGGCACTTCCTTCTCGCCGAGCATGATGGTGGCGATCAGCGCGACCTCGATGATGGTGACCGCGAGTGTCAACAAAAGCGTTCCATAGGGCTCACCGATCTCGTGCGCGATCACCTCGGCATGATGGACGGCCGCGAACACCGTGCCGAACAGGATCACCAGCAACACCGACGCGAACAGCCAGCCGGGCGGTGACGGTGCAAACGTGTAGCCGAGCGCGGTGGTGCCGGCGAACAGCAAAACCGCCAGCGCGGGGAAGATCCACGCCGATCTTGGCATCGGACCGAACGAACTCATGCAATTCAATCCTTGGAGATCCAGCGGATGGACTATACGCCCACAATAGCAGGTATCAGCCTTTCGGGGCGCCGATGAAATGTCGCGCGGTTTCGATCGCACCGAAATTATCGAGATTGTTGTGTCCGCCGCCGGGAAACCGGACGAACTGCTTCGGTTCGTTGGCGAGTGCGAACAGGCGCTCGCCAAGCGAAATTGGAATCGTGGGATCGCTGGTGCCGTGCATGAAGAGCAGCGGAACGCTAAAGCGCTTGATGCGCTGATCGGAATGAAACGGATCTCGCATCAACAGGCTGACCGGAACCATCGGCAATAGTGAACCGGCGAGGTCGACGGTAGAGGTATAGGGTGCTTCGAGGATCGATTTGGCAACGGGATGCTCGGCCGCCAGCGCTACCGCAACGCCGGTCCCGAGCGAAAAGCCCCAAACGACAATCCGGTCCACGCTGTATCGAGCCGTCGTGAAGGCATAGGCCGCCGCAGCGTCCTGCAGAAGCCCCTGTTCGCTCGGCTGTCCACTTGAACCGGCATAGCCACGATAGGACAAGGCAACGATGCCGGTCCCGTCTGAGATCAAATTATGAAAGCGGCCAAAGAACCCGGCCAGAAAATCGCCGTTGCCGTGGAAATAGAGCACCACCGGATGGCCGGGCTTGGCCGGAACGTGCCAGACGATGACCTTCTCGCCGTCCGCCGTTGTCAGCACGTGCTCTTCGGCTTCGGGGAAACCGGCAGCATCCGGCGCGGTGCGCCCTACCGGCGGGATCGGAAACAGCATCGAACGCTGCTTGAAGTACAGGACGACAAGGCCGCCGAGATAGCCGACCGAAACGACGATCAAGAGCCATTTCAGGACGGTCATGCGTTGCGATCGGCCGGCTCACATCGCCTTGACGATGCTCTCGGTCACCTTCTTGGCGTCACCGAGCAGCATCATGGTGTTGTCGCGGTAGAACAGCGGATTGTCGATGCCGGCATAGCCCGACGCCAGCGAGCGCTTGATGAACATCACGGTGCCGGCTTTCCACACCTGCAACACCGGCATGCCGTAGATCGGCGAGGTCTTGTCGTCCTCGGCGGCTGGATTGGTGACGTCGTTGGCGCCGATCACAAACGCAATGTCGGCTTGCGCGAATTCGGAATTGATGTCCTCGAGTTCGAACACCTCGTCATAGGGCACATTTGCCTCGGCGAGCAGCACGTTCATGTGGCCTGGCATGCGGCCGGCGACCGGGTGGATGGCGTACTTCACCTCGACGCCTTCCTTCTTCAGGATGTCGGCCATTTCGCGCAGCGCGTGCTGGGCCTGCGCCACTGCCATGCCGTAGCCGGGCACGATGATCACCTTGGATGCGTTCTTCATGATGAAGGCCGCGTCGTCGGCCGAGCCGAGTTTGGCGGGCTTGTGTTCGCCGCCTGGGCCTGTGGCCGCCGCGGTCTCGCCGCCGAAGCCGCCGAGGATAACCGAGATGAAGGAACGGTTCATCGCATGGCACATGATGTAGGACAGGATCGCGCCGCTTGATCCGACCAGCGCGCCGGTGATGATCAGCGCCGAGTTGCCGAGCGTGAAACCGATGCCGGCAGCAGCCCAGCCGGAATAGGAGTTCAGCATCGAGATCACGACCGGCATGTCGGCGCCGCCGATCGGGATGATCATCAGCACGCCGAGCGCCAACGCGATGGCCGTGATCAGCCAGAAGTCGAGCGCGCTGACGGAGAGCACCATATGGACGATGAAGAACACCAGCGCGATCGCGAGCGCGATGTTGATGACGTGACGCCCCGGCAAAATGATTGGCGCGCCGCTCATGCGCGCCGACAGTTTGAGGAACGCGATCACCGAACCGGTGAAGGTCAGCGCGCCGATGGCGACGCCAAGCGACATTTCGACCAGGCTCTGCGGATGGATGTGGCCGGGCGTGCCGATATCGAAGGCCTCGGGCGCGTAGAATGCGCCGGCCGCCACCAGCACCGCGGCCATGCCGACCAGCGAGTGGAAGGCGGCGACCAGTTCAGGCATCGAGGTCATCGGCACCCGGCGCGCGATCACCGCGCCGATCGAGCCGCCGATGGCGATGCCAAGCACCACCAGGAGCCAGGCAAGGCCGTCGACCGGCGGATGGCCCGCGAGCGTCGTTGCGATCGCAATCGCCATGCCGGTCATGCCGAAGAAATTGCCGCGGCGGGATGTCGCGGGACTGGACAGCCCGCGCAGCGACAGGATGAACAGCACACCCGCCACGAGATATAATACAGCAGCCAGATTGGCGTTCATGATTGGCGCGCTCCCCCAGCACCGTTGTCATGCCCGGGCTTGACCCGGGCATCCACGTCTTGCTTTTTTGGTTCAAGAAATTCGTGGATGGCCGGGCGTAGGCGAGCGACAGCGACGCCGTCCTTCGGACGGCTATGCCCGGCCATGACGAGTGAAAGCGATGTGCGACCAGACATCAACATGCCGCTCACTTCACCTTCTTCTTGTACATCGCCAGCATGCGCTGGGTGACCAGGAAGCCGCCGAAGATGTTCACGCAGGCAAAAGTCAGCGCGACGAGGCCGAAACCGCGCGCCCAGCCGCTGCCCGAGGAAATCAGTCCGACGCCGACCGCGAGCAGCGCGCCAACCACGATCACCGAGGAGATTGCGTTGGTCACCGACATCAGCGGCGTATGCAGCGCGGGGGTCACCGACCACACCACGAAGTAGCCGACGAACACGGCCAAAACGAATATCGACAGCCGGAATACGAAGGGATCGACGACTTGGGCGATATGCTCCATGGCTTCTCTCCTTATTTCGGCTGGAAGTTCGGATGAATGAGAGCGCCGCCCTTGGTCAGCAAGGTAGCCTTCACAAGCTCGTCGTCCCAGTTCACCGCGAGCGCTTTGTTCGTCTTGTCGATCATCGTCTCGATGAACGAAAACAGGTTGCGCGCATAAAGACTCGAGGCGGATGCGGCGACACGGCCCGCGACATTGGTGTAGCCGACGATCTTGACGCCATCGGCGTCGACCACTTCACCCGCCTTGGCGCCCTCGACATTGCCGCCACGCTCGACCGCGAGATCGACCAGCACCGAGCCGGGCTTCATCGACTTGACCATTTCGGCGCTGACGAGCTTGGGCGCCGGCCGGCCGGGGATCAGGGCCGTGGTGATCACAATGTCCTGTTTCTTGACGTGCTCAGCGGTAAGCGCCGCCTGCTTGGCCTGATATTCTTTCGACATTTCCTTGGCGTAGCCGCCGGCGGTCTGGGCGTTCTTGAATTCTTCGTCCTCGACCGCGAGGAATTTGGCGCCGAGCGATTCAACCTGCTCCTTTGTCGCAGGCCGCACGTCGGTCGCGGTGACGACGGCGCCAAGCCGCCGGGCGGTCGCGATCGCCTGCAGCCCGGCGACGCCGACGCCCATCACGAACACTTTCGCCGCCGGAATCGTGCCCGCCGCGGTCATCATCATGGGAAAGGCGCGGCCGAATGCTTCGGCCGCCTCGATCACCGCCCGATAGCCGGCGAGATTGGCCTGGCTCGAGAGAACGTCCATCGCCTGGGCGCGGGTGATGCGCGGCATCAATTCCATCGCAAACGCCGAGATGCCGGCATCCGCCATCGTCTTCAATGCCGCCTCGTTGCCGTAGGGGTCCATGATGGCGACGACCAGCGCGCCACGCTTGTAACCGGCAAGCTCGCTCGCCTCGGGCCGCTTCACCTTGATGATGATATCGGCATCCTTTAGCGCGTCGGCGCTGACGGTAGCGCCCACCGCGGTGAATTCCGAATCCGGCAGGCCCGACTTGATGCCCGCGCCGGGTTCGATTGCGACATCGACGCCCAGCGCCTTGAATTTTTTCACCGTGTCGGGCGAGACCGCGACCCGCGGCTCGGACGGATCGATTTCCTTGGCAACGGCAATCTTCATGAGGCCTCCGGCGGCGCGAAATGTGCGCGCGCAAACTGGCGAGTGGGCTATTTGGAAGTTCCCCTCATCGGTGCGGCGAGCGCGCCAGGAGACGCGCAAGCCGCCATCGATCAGGTCAAAAAGATCGCCATCAGGATGAGGATGAGGGCAACGGTCGCGGTGCCGTATTTCACCAGCGTGACGAAACCTTCGTAGGTCTGCTCATGGGCCTGATAATCGTTGCCGTCGGCGGTCGTGTAGGCCACTTCGTTATGATCTGCCATTGGCGTCCCCAGTCAATGCTCGCTTCTCGCCGTGCAATTACCGCAAAGTAGATAGCAGGGCAACGGCGCGTAGACCGCTATACCCGGGCTTATCTGGTCATTCGGAAGGCCAATTGTCCCTGATCCAGCGGGTCAGGCTTGCCTCGCTGACTTCGCCGGCGGCGAGCGAGAGGATCATCTTCGTCGACTGCGCGGGGTCAGGGCCGAAAGCAACGCCATTCTTGAGGAGGAAGGTCACCATCGCCATGAAGGCGATGCGCTTGTTTCCGTCGACAAAGGCATGATTTTTGGCAAGCCCAAACGCATAGGCCGAGGCGAGTTCGGCTAGTTCAGCCTGTTCATGGCGCCACTTGTCGATCGGCCGCTCAAGCGCTGATCGCAGCATGCCTTCGTCGCGCAAGCCCGGCGCACCACCAAAGCGGCGCAGCTGCCGGCTATGAATGGCAATCGCTTGTTCGAAGGTGATCCAAAGCGGCTCTTTCGGCTCGCTCATTTGGCGAGCGCGGCGAGCGTGTCGCGGTACTTGTCCATAATCTGGTCCGCGATCTCCATGGTCTTTTCGAAGTCGGGATCGTAGGGCATGGCCTGAAATCCCCCTCCGGCGAGTTCGGTAATGTGCAGTTCCTGGCCTCGCTTGAGGTCGAGCCGCTGCATCAGTTCGCGAGGCAATAGGAGGCCGTCGGAATTACCGATCTTCTTGATTTCGATTTTCATGGTCAGCTCTCCTCGCACAGCAATGCCAAAGGGCATGTTATACATATGTATAACATGCCCTTTGGCCACGTTAAACATTTGTAATACGAGTTATTTAACCCATGCCCTCCAACTCGTCGATCATGCCCGCGATGACCGACAGCCCGCCGTCCCAGAATTTTGGGTCCTTGGCGTCCAGGCCAAACGGCTTGAGCAGCTCGGAGTAGTGCTTGGTGCCGCCGGCGGCCAACATCGCGAGGTAGCGCTCGGCAAAGCCGCTTTGCGCGTTTTCGTAGACCGCATAGAGCGAGTTCACCAGGCAATCGCCGAACGCATAGGCGTAGACATAGAACGGCGAATGGATGAAATGCGGGATGTACATCCAGAAATTCTCGTAACCCGGACGGATGTCGATCGCCGGCCCCAAGCTCTCGCCCTGCACGCTCAGCCAAAGCTGGCCGATGCGCTCGGCGGTGAGTTCGCCGTTCTTCCGTTCGGTGTGAACCGCGCGCTCGAACGAATAGAACGCGATCTGGCGCACCACCGTGTTGATCATGTCCTCGACCTTGCCGGCGAGCAGCGCCTGCCGCTGCTTTGCATTTTTCGTCTGCGCCAGTAGCCGCTTGAAGGTCAGCATCTCGCCGAACACGCTGGCGGTCTCCGCGAGCGTCAGCGGCGTCGGCGCCATCAGCGCGCCGTTGCTCGCCGCCAGCACCTGATGCACGCCATGGCCAAGCTCGTGGGCGAGCGTCATCACATCGCGCGGCTTGCCCTGGTAGTTCATCAGCACATAGGGATGCGCCGACGGCGTAGTGGGGTGGGAGAATGCGCCCGGCGCCTTGCCGGGCCGCACCGGCGCATCAATCCAACGGTCGGTGAAAAAACGCTCGGCGATCCTGGCCATCTCCGGCGAGAAGCCGCGATAGGCCGTCAGCACCATGTTCCTGGCATCCGGCCAGGCGATGCGGCCGGTGGCGGCAAACGGCAGCGGCGCATTGCGGTCCCAATGCGCGAGCCTCTTCCTTTTGAACCAGCCCGCCTTGAGCCGATAATAGCGATGCGACAGTTTTGGATAGGCCGCGCGCACCGAGCCCACCAGCGCATCGACGACCTCGCGCTCGACGCGGTTGTTCAGATGGCGCGAGTCCGCAACATCTGCAAATCCGCGCCAGCGATCGGAGATTTCCTTGTCCTTGGCGAGCGTATTGGTGACGAGCGCAAAAGTCCGCTCGTTGGCCTTGAAGGTCTTGGCCAGCGCTTCCGCCGCGGCCTTGCGCTTCGCCCCATCGCGGTCCTGCAACAGGTTCAGCGCCGGCTCGATCGCGAGTTCCGTGGCCCCGACCTTGAAGCGCAGGCTAGAAATGGTCTGATCGAACAGCCGGTTCCAGGCGGTATGACCACTCTGGGATTTTTCGTGGAACAGCTGCTCGACGCGATCCTCGAGCTGATACGGCCTGTCCTTGCGCAAATCCTCGATCCACGGCCGATAATGCGCGAGTTCCGAGGTCTGCAGCGCGCGCTCGATCAGCCCATCCTCGACACGGTTGAGCTCGAGCGCGAAGAACAACAGGTGCACCGAGGCCGCCGTCAGCCGCTCGGAAACGTCGCCGTAGAATTTAGATATCGAAGGATCGACGCTGTCGCCGGCATGAACCAGGCCAGCATAGGAACCAAGGCGGCCGGCGAGGTCGTCGATCGCCTCGTAGCGCCGCACGGCTTCCGCAAGCCAACGGCCGCCGCCATCCTGCGCCGTCCGTCCTGCGAGCTTTCCCTTGTAGTCGGTCTCAAACGCGACGCAATCGGCATCCATCTTTTGCAGATCACGCCCAACTTCTGGCGCATCGATGCCGGAATAGAGATCGGCCAAATCCCATTCCGGCAATTTGCCGGCCTTGCCGGCGGTCTTGTTCGAGGTTTTGGGTTTGGTCTTGTTCGACTTGCGGAGAACGGACGTGGAGCGCGAGGTCATCTTGTTGGGAACCTGTGTTCAACCTGGCGGCGGGACGGCAAGGTTTAAGCGGGCGTTAATCGGCATCGGCGACAGTGCCCCGATTCGATACAGATAGTTGTAGCGTGCGGGGAACACCATGGCTGCCAGGATTTTGATCGCCGACGACGACGCCGTACAACGCCGCCTGGTTGAAAACATGGTGCAAAAATGCGGCTACGAGACCATCGTCGTCGATAGCGGCGATGCCGCCATCGCCATGCTGGCCGGGCCGGAAGCATCCGTCGTCGACGCCGTCGTGCTGGATCTCGTAATGCCCGGCCTCGACGGCATGGGCGTGCTGGCCAAGATCCGTGACGCCGGCCTCAGCATTCCCGTGATCGTCCAGACCGCCCATGGCGGCATCGACAACGTGGTGTCGGCGATGCGCGCCGGCGCCCAGGATTTCGTGGTCAAGCCGGTCGGCGTGGAGCGGCTGCAGGTAAGCTTGCGCAACGCGCTCAACACCAGTGCTCTGAAGGGCGAGCTGCAGCGCATACGTCACAGCCGCGAAGGCCGGCTGACATTTTCCGACATCATCACCCGCAGCGAAGCGATGATCGGGGTGATGCGCACTGCGCAGAAGGCGGCGAACTCCACCATCCCGGTGCTGATCGAAGGCGAATCCGGCGTCGGCAAGGAATTGTTCGCACGCGCCATCCACGGCAGCAGCGAGCGCAAATCAAAACCGTTCGTCGCCGTCAATTGCGGCGCGATCCCCGACAATCTCGTGGAATCCATTCTGTTCGGTCACGAGAAGGGCGCCTTCACCGGCGCCACCGAGCGCCACATGGGCAAATTCGTCGAGGCTAGCGGCGGCACGCTGTTCCTCGACGAGGTCTCGGAATTGCCGCTGAACGCCCAGGTGAAACTGCTTCGCGCGTTGCAGGAAGGCGCGGTCGAAGCGGTCGGCGCACGCAAGCCGGTAAAGGTCGACGTCCGCATCATTTCCGCGACCAACCGCAAATTGCTCGACCGCGTCAAGGGCGGGCAGTTTCGCGAAGACCTGTTCTATCGCCTGCACGTGCTGCCGCTGACGATCCCGCCTCTGCGGTCGCGGCGCGAGGACATCCCGCATCTGTTGCGGCATTTTCTGGCACGGTTCGGGGCGGAGGAAAATCGCGCGGTCTCAGGCATCAGCGGCGAGGCGATGGCGCACCTTGCGCAGCTCGATTGGCCCGGCAATATCCGCCAGCTCGAGAACGCGGTCTATCGCGCCGTCGTCATGGGCGAGAGCGATCAGCTCGGGCTTTCCGACTTTCCGCTAGCCGCTGCGCACCCGGCGGCCGCGCCGGATGCCCTTGGCGAGCCGCTTGTCGTGGCACCGACGGCTCCCGCCATGATCTCCGGTAACGAAATACCTATCGCTCCCCTGCCAACCAACGGCACCCTGGGCATGCTGACCAGCGCCGGCGAGGTAAGGCCCCTGGAAGATATGGAGAACGAGATCATCCGCTTTGCGATCTCGCATTATCGCGGACAGATGTCCGAGGTTGCTCGCCGCTTAAAGATCGGCCGCTCCACGCTCTACCGCAAGCTCGATGACGCCGCCGCCAACGATCCGGCAGGCGGCGGCGCCAACGAGGCGAGTTGAGCCGCGCCCGAATATGGCGCTTCGGTGTCCGGGAAATAGCGCGAATGCATAGCATTTCCAGAACATTTGGACCGTGACTTCGAAGTGACAGACAAAATGCAGCGAGCGTGGCACAACGAGGTCGTCTAAGGCGTTGGTTTGAGGTCAGTTTGTCGTGAGTTACCCCGCATGGCGCTGGCTGCATGAGTGGGGCGGATGTATCGTCGGCGTTTGACTCGTTGCGTAGGCCCGGCGACCGAGAAGGATCAAGGCTTGGCGTTTTACCGATAGTTGCGACCGATGATGACCAAAAGGGCTGTTCCAAGCCGGGCAGCTTCACCCAAGGGGTGTGACGATGCGAGACTGTTTGAATAACCGTGGCAAGTTTGACTGCGTATTGATGGCCGTCACGGCGACTTTCCTTACCGTGTCCGCAACCTCGGCACTGGCCCAGGATCAAGCCCGCAGCACCGCCGCGGAACTGGCAATCGACGCCGCGGTCCCTCGCCCCGAACCTGCCAACGTCCCGCCCCCGACCATCAACGACTTCAAGATGGATTCCACGGCGTCAGTGGCCGCCAAGACACCTGAGAAGACGGAAGCCAAACCCGCCGACGTCGTCGCCGCGCCGCCCGATGCCAACAAGACCAATACCGCGACCGCCCCAGTAACATCACCCCCAGCTGCTGCCGCCGCCACTCCGGCTGCCGAGCCATCGAAGGAAGCGGTCAAGGAGCCGGCGCAGGAACCGGTGAAAGCGGCCAGCAGCATTCCGGCCGCGGATCAGCCGGTCGCCGACAGATTGAAGGAAATGCTGGGCGCAAAATCCGTGCGTTATCTCGACCGCAAGGCAGAGCGAACCGCGGTTGAAAAGTTTTATGGCGCACGCGAATTCGCGCCGCTGTGGACGCAAGCCGGTAGCCTGACCGAGAGCGGCAAGGGCGTGATTGCGCGCCTGAAGGATGCTGCGTCCGACGGCCTGAACCCCGCCGATTATCCGGTGCCCGATTTCACCGCGGCGACCACGCCGGATGCGCTGGCGGAAGCCGATCTGAAACTCACCGCCGGCATGCTGGACTATGCGCGCCAGGCGCAGAGCGGCCGCATGCACTGGTCGCAGGTCTCAGCGGACATCTCCTATCCCGAGCACCCGACCGATCCCAATGAAGTGCTTGCCAATGTCACCAGCGCAAAGAATGCCTCCGCAGCGCTCGACAGCTACAACCCGCCGCAGAAGCTCTACAAGGAGCTGAAGGCGAAGCTCGCCGAATTGCGCGGCCAGGGCGACGCGCCGGTAATCCAGATCGGCGATGGTGCGGTGCTGAAATACGCGCCGGCCCGCGGCAAGAAGCAGCCGGAAACCGTGATGGAAGATCCGCGCGTGCCGCAGCTGCGCGCCAAGCTCGGCGTGTCGGAGAACGCCGACGACACCCATTACGATGCCAAGGTGGCCGAGGCCGTGCGCAAGTTCCAGGAAGGCGCCGAACTCAGGGCCACCGGCGTGCTCGACGGCGCCACTGTCAGGGCGCTGAACAGCCCGAAGCGCAACAAGCAGATCGACATCGTGCTCGTCAACATGGAGCGCTGGCGCTGGCTGCCGCGCGACCTCGGCGCGCCCGCAATCGGCGATGCCTATGTGATCCTCAACATCCCCGACTATACGCTGAAGGTGATGCAGCACGGCGCGCAAGTCTGGGCCACCCGCGTCGTGACGGGAAAGCCGGGCATCCACGCCACGCCGCTGTTGAGCGAGACCATGAAGTTCATCACGGTCAATCCGACCTGGAACGTGCCGCCCTCGATCATCTACAACGAGTATCTGCCGGCGCTGCAGCAGGATCCGACCGTGCTGCAACGCATGGGGTTGAATCTAGAGCAAGCCCGCGACGGCTCCATCCACATCTCGCAGCCGCCCGGCGAAGCCAACGCGCTCGGGCGCATCCGCTTCAACTTCCCGAACAAGTTCCTGGTCTACCAACACGATACCCCGGACAAACATCTGTTCGCTAAGGAAGAGCGCGCCTTTAGCCACGGCTGCATGCGGGTGCAGAATCCGGATCAGTATGCGTCCGTCCTGCTCAACATCACCATGCCGAACGATCGCTACACGCCGGAGAAGATCCGCAGCATGTATGGCTCGAGCGAGATCGACCTGAAATTCCCGACGCCGATCCCGGTCAACATCACCTACCAGACCGCGTTCGTGGATGATGCCGGCAAGCTGCAACTCCGCAAGGACGTCTATGGCCGCGACGCCACCATGATCGCGACGCTCAAATCCGCGCACGGCCGAGACTTGGAGAACGTCATCGCGCACTCGCAGCCGAGCTATTCCCGTCCCCCCGGAAGCAGTCTGCCGGCAGGCGTGAGCTTTGCGAGCGACAACTCCTTTTCCTCCGGACCGTCGTTCTTCGAACGCCTGTTCGGACCGCCGACGCCCCCCGCCCCGATCGGCCGGCGCGGCCAGATGCAGCAGCGGCGCATGATCCGCTAAACTATGGCCACATTTGGCATTCGCGTAAATCCTTCAAGGAAAACAACGATCTCGTCCTCGGGCGGGATCGCTTAACGTTAACCATTGTCCACCTGCATTTCGGTAGCGGGCACTTTTTCGCCACACTCGACGGGTTAGGTTACGGTCGACTTGGGGGGTGGCGTTAAATACAATTAACCCACCCAAAAATTTAGACTGCGTTAACCCTCTTTCGCCACACGGGGTAGCGGAAGGGTTCTTCGATCGGTTGTCGTCAGGGTGGGCTCATTCGTGCTGGCTGGTTTCGCACGCCAATTCAACTCGCTGTCGTTACCGAAGGCCGGGTATCATCTCGGCCTGACATCCGTGTTGCTCCTGATGGGCGCGGGATCGGTGCACGACGCGACGGCGCTGAACGAAACCCGCACGCTCTCCTTCCACCACACCCATTCGGACGAAGACTTGACCGTCACCTTCAAACGCGACGGGCGCTACGACGAAGAGGCGCTGAAACAGCTCAATCACTATCTCCGCGACTGGCGCAGCCAGGACCAGACCGTGATGGACCGTCACCTGTTCGACATCCTCTGGGAAGTCTATCGCGACGTCGACGGCAAGCAGCCGATCCAGATCATCTCCTCCTATCGCTCCCCCGCCACCAACGCCATGCTCCGCCGCCGCTCCTCAGGGGTGGCGCGCTTCAGCCAGCATATGCTTGGCCATGCGATGGATTTCTTCATTCCAGGCGTGCCGCTTGAGCAGATCCGCTATGCCGGGCTCAGGTTGCAGCGCGGCGGCGTCGGCTTCTATCCGACCTCGGGATCGCCGTTCGTCCATCTCGACACCGGCAGCATCCGTCACTGGCCGCGGATGACCCACGATCAGCTTGCCAAGGTATTCCCGGACGGGCGCACCGTGCATGTCCCGACCGACGGCGTGCCGCTGAAGGGCTACGAACTCGCCCGCGCCGATATTGAAAAGCGCGGCAATGGCGACGATGCCGCCACCGTCGGCAAGGCGAGCTTCTTCGCCTCGCTGTTCAAAGGCAAGTCAAACGATGACGATGATGAGGCGGCCGTCGACGAGAAGCCGGCATCGGCGAGCGCCGTCACCAAATCCACCGACACCAAATCCACCGACGCCAAATCTACCGACGCCAAATCCACCGACGCCAAGTCCGCCGATCCGGTGCCGATGCCGCGTGCGAAACCGCAGCTCGCCGCAGCCTTCCAGCTCGCGTCTGCCGACAGCCAGGTCGCCCAACCCGCGAAATCCAAACAGTCGGTCGCAGCACCGGCCGAGCAACGACCGCAGACGCCGGCTGACATCATCAATGCCCGCGGCTTCTGGGACGACGCCCCGGCAACGCCAACCCCGGCCTCCCCCGCGC
>JBATYU010000013.1:0-6986 GCA_049674245.1 Bradyrhizobium sp.
ATGGTCAGCGCAATGCGTGAACGGAAATCCAAAGTGAAAATTTCGTTAGAGTTTTGTGCCGATGAATTTGGCCATGGTTCGCGCCCGCAATGATTCGGGCGTACGTCTGTGCGGTTGCGATCGACAAGAATTGGAAGCAGCGGAATACAGGAGCATCATACGATCGGAGGATGTCGTGATCATCAAGCCGTGATGGCTGTCGTCGAACACGGACAGCGGGCCGCTGGTTGGGGAAAAAACAGCTTTGATAGCCATTGTGGTCATACTTTCGAAGTTGATGGTCAGCGCAAATGCGTGAGTCGAAATCCGGAGCGAAAATTTCCTTGGAGTGTCGTGCCGTTGAAGTTGGTCGTGGTTAGCGCCCTCGATCATTTCGGCGCGCATGCGCGGTTGCGGGCCACCAGAAATGGCGGCCCCGCGCTACGGAAGTATTTCAGGCAAGGATAATCGTGTTACGATTGTAACGTAGCGGATGCCCGCAGGCACCGCGCCAGCGCGGCGGCGACTTCGGTGCTCGCCAGCGGCCAGCGCAGCACTTCGGAAATTCCAGCCTCCGCTAACGCACTGGCGTTGATGTCGATCAAGGACGTGACGGCGAGCAAGACGGGCTTCAACGGCACAATCTCATGAAAGGCGCGCGCCAGATCCAGGCCGCCTTGAGCTTGCGAGCCGTAACTAAGCAGGATGATGTCGAATCGGCCGGATTCGGCGCGGCATGCTGCGAGCGCATCGCGCGCGTGTTCGAACCCAACAGGCTCGTATCCAAGGGCTGCCAATTTATCCTCGTCTGGCAGCAGCCGTTCGCGTTCGCTCTCGACGATCAGCACGGTCTGGCCGTGCCCAAGAGGAAATGATGCCCGCTCGACCGGCGCGGTGTCGCCTGCGGCCGTCGCTGGCAGCCATACCTCAAAGTGGCTTCCCTGCCCCGGTTTGCTCTGCGCGCGAATGGCCCCATCATGATCGCGAACGATTTCACGAACGGTTGCTAGACCGAGTCCGGTCCCGGCCAGGCGAGTAGTGAAGAAAGGCTCGAACATCCGCCGCGCAACACGCTCATCGAAGCCGCGCCCATTGTCGCTCACGGAAAGGCAGACGTAGCGGCCCGGCGAGAGTTCGCCGTCGATCAGTTGACGAAAGTCGGTCACCTCTTCCAGTGTCGCGGCTACGCGGACTTGACCGCCGTCCTCCATCGCCTGCGCGGCATTGTTGCACAAATTGAGAATGACCTGTTGGAGTTGCGCGGGTTCGCCCGAGACGGTGACGTCTTTCGAAACCTCCTCCAAGACGAGTTCGACGCCGGACGGCAAGGAGGCGCGCAGGAATGAGGTTGCCTCCTTGAGCAAAGTGTGCACCTGCAGCGGACGTATGCTGGCATCGGTTCGCCGCCCAAAGGTGAGGATGTTGTCGACCAGATCGCGGCCACGCCCCGCCGCCCTGCGGATCTCGTCAATATGCTGAGCTGACTTGGTACCGCGCGCCAGTTGCGGTTCAATCATTTCAGAATAGCCGAGAATGGCACCGATGATGTTGTTGAAGTTATGCGCAATCCCGCTTGCGAGGGATCCGACCATCTGCATGCGGCGCGCGCGTTCCAGCCGCATCGTGAGTTTCGCCTTGTCGCGCTCGAGATATTCTCGCTCGATGGCGTTAGCCACGGCGTCCCCGGCAAGTCGCACTATCGGCTCCGGCTGAACTTTGTTCCGTACCGGCCTGAAGCGGTCAAAACCCATGATGCTTCGAACCCGGCCCGGTCGGATCAACGGCACGCAGGACCAAGCACGCACGCCGGCGGCCGTCAGCGCGTCCTTGACCGGGCCTGGTGGCAAAGCGTTCACATCCGGAACGGTGACACTGTTCGATTCAGCAACGCCAAGCTGTTCGGCCAATGTTAGGGCCTGATTGGGCCAATCCAGCGGAAACGCTTTGCCGTCCGCCGACCATGTGTACAGGCGGATGGGCTTCTCATCCAACACCACGTAGGCGCGATCCGCGCTGATCGTCCGGCTTAGCTCGCCTAGCACCTGCCGAAGCCGCACCTCAGTTTCAGCCGGAGAGCAATTGATCAGACGCGTCGAATTCTCGGCTATGACACGTTCAAATGCGGCCCGGCGTCGCTGAGCAACGGCGCGAGCACGCAGCCGCAGGCCGAGAAATACAAGCATGCCGAGTAACAGCAGGGAGACAACATATAGCAGCAGCCGAAAGCGCTGCTCCCCGGCCTCGACCACGGACCGATGGTGGGAGAACAGCGCACGGGTCGCCTCGAGGGCTTGCGCGCTGGCCACGGCGATGAAGGCCTTCAGCGTCTCGTCGACGGCGGGGAGTTGATCATAAAGTAATTGTGCATGCGCCAGCATTGCCCACGCTGTTTCTGCTTCCGGTCCGGCGGTGGGCGCTTGCTGCGCGAACTGGTCGATCCTTTGCTGGAGCGCCCGAAGAGCTTCGGGTGACGTGTCGCGCGACAGATAGAGGATTGCGGCCGCCAATGCGCCTGTTGCCGGCGCGAGTTGCACGTCGTGGGCGAGGAACGCCGGGCTCGTACTGAGAAGGCCGACATAGGAGAGCGAATTCTGCAGCAGCGCGTTGCTGGTCTTGAAACGCTCCAGTAGAGCTTCCTGCTCGACGACCGCTGCTGCAAGCTGGTCAATTGGTCTCGCATCGAGGCGCTCGGCCCGCGCGTGGGAGCGGAGCCGAGTGACCGCGTCCTCCATCGCCCGCGAAGCAGTGGTGAAGGTATCGTAGTCACGAAGCAGACCAGCCCGCGCCTGCAGCACGTCGCGGTGCAGCGAGGCCTCGGCAAGCGCGTAATCATCAAGCGCCTGGAGCGTCACCGCATAGGTGGGCGCGTTGGTATCGATTCCGCGCAGCAACAGCCAGGTCAGCAGTGTGAGCAGCAGCGAGACCCCGAAAATGAATGGCAAATTCCTCATGGGATCGCCGAGCCCGCACGTGGCGCGGCGGCGGCCGGCCTCACAGCTTGATCCCGGTAGGTTCCGGTCAGCGTGTTGAGGAAGGCGACGATGGCGGCGATTTGCTGATCGGTTAACACCCGGTCGAGCTGCGCGACGCCCATCGCTTTGACCGCCTCCGGCAGCGTGGAGGCGCTGCCGTCGTGGAAATAGGGCGCAGTGGTTGCTACATTTCGCAAGCTGGGGACACGAAGCAACACCGGCTCCGGTGAGCCCAACGGATGGAAGATGCCGTGCCGCTGAAACAGATTGCCGCCGACATTGACGCCCTGATGGCAGGTGACGCAGCCGAGCGATTTGAAAACCTGATAGCCGGACAGTTCGTCCGGCGTTATCGCGTCGGCTTCGCCCGCCAGCCATCGGTCGAAGCGGCTGTTCGGCGTAACCAGCGACCGTTCGTATGTCGCGATCGCATCGAGGACGGCGGCGACGTCGGGCTCCCTTCCATAAGCCTCGCGGAATTGTCTCGCCATTTCGGGGTCTCTACGTAACTTGCTCACGACTTCGTCAACGCTTGACGCCATAATCGCGGGATTGCGAAGGCTGCTCTCTATTCCTTCTTCCAGCGAACGGAAATTGCCCTCCCAATTCAGGCGAAAGTTCAGGCTTACATTGAAGACCGTCGGCGTATTGAGCGCCGTCGGTTGCCCCCCGGGCGCGTCGTGGATATTGGCGGTGGCGCCGTTGGTTCCTATATCGTGGCAGGATGAACAACTGTGTGTATTATCGTGAGACAGACGCCGGTCACTGAACAATCGCTCTCCGAGCAACACACGCTGCGGGTCCTGGCCGCGTGGCGTGGGAATTGGTGTGATCGGCTCCCGGCCGGCGCGTACCTCGGAGGCCCGCGATTGAGCGTCCACCGGCGAGTTCGCGTTGAGCAAAACGAGCGCCAGCATCAGATACAAGAAACTGCAGGTGTATACGGCCGTCGTCACCACCGGCGGCACGCTTGAAGGGACTGTACGCAATGAGCGGCTCATCACCGAATGACCCGGGTCCTCGCGGAAGCGTCGATCGCCAAGTTTGCGTCCTTGTCGTGGAGGATGATCCTGCCTTGCAGCGCATGATCCTAAACTATTTCGCGGAGAACAACATCCGGACCCTGGTAGCAAATAATCGTCAGGAGATGGTCGATCGGCTTGATCACGCCGAGGTAAATCTGGTGATCCTCGATCTCCGGCTGGGCTCAGAGGACGGATTGGATTTGCTGCGGGAGGTTCGGTTGAGCTCCGAAGTGCCCGTGATCATCATTACCGGTCACCGCCGCGACGACATCGATCGCGTGGTCGGATTAGAGCTCGGCGCCGACGACTATGTGACGAAACCATTCAACCTGCGTGAACTTCTCGCCCGCGTGCGTGCAGTTCTGAGACGATTCGATGTCGGCCGGACTGCGCCCGCTCGCGATCCCGAGCGCGGCCGCTTTCGATTTTCCGGCTGGGAGCTCGATCGCCGGGCTCGCCAGCTGACCGACCCGGCTAGCGCCCCAGTAGCGCTGACCAAAGGCGAGTACGCGATGTTGCTCGCCTTCCTCGAAGCCCCGCAGCGTCCGCTTAGCCGAGAACACCTTCTGCAAGCGACCCGTGTACACGAGGATGTCTTCGATCGCAGCATCGACGTGCAGATTCTCCGCCTCCGCCGCAAGCTCGAGCGCGATCCCAGCGCGCCGCGCGTCATCCAGACCGAGCGCGGCGTCGGGTATGTCTTTGCCGTTCCTGTAGAACGGGTCTAACTGCGCCTAGGCCGTGCGCTTGGGGACGGACTCGACGAGAGTGAGTTTGCCGAAGGGTACACCGGCCTTCAAAAGCCCTTCGCGGTAACGGGCGGTGTCGGCCGCAGATTTCCAGCGGAAATTTCTAAGATGCCGTTCAACGCTGAGGCCGGGAAAGTGGCTCAACAAGACCTCGGTCGCTGTTGCCGCTTCCTCGTTCCGTCCGGATTGCGCGAGCGCCGCGGCGCGGACCGCGAGCACCTGAAGGTGATTTGGATTCAAATACAGCGCTTCGCGCGCCCAGGATAGCGAAGCATCATATTGTCCCAGCAGGTAATGGCTGAATGCGTTCAATGCCGCCCATTGATATCGGGGGTCGGTGTTGCCGCGCTGTACGGCCATGGAAAATAACTCGATGGCCTGCCGATGCTCGCCGATCACGAGGTGACACAGGCCGAGAACGCCGCGAGCCCCCATGTCGAACGGGTTTAGCTCAACCGCCTTGTTTGCGGCGTCCAGCGCGGCTTCGTAATGCCCCTGCATCGCATGCACATAGGACAGGATCGCAAATGCGAACGACGAACCAGGATCAAGCCGGACACTGCTTTCTGCGAGCTCCATCGCCTCGGTCCACAATTCGCGCGTGCTCTTGATCCATCCATATTGCACGCCCTGCAGCTGGATCGTGGCGAGGTAGGCGCGTGCAATCGAAAGCGCCGGATCGAGCGCGATGGCCTCCCTGAACAGAGTGATCGAGGTTTCGAAATCAGCCTTGGTCTGCCGATAATAATGCGAAAGCCCCCGCAAGAACCGATCCCACGCGGTCAAGTCGATCGACGATGACCGGCCGGGGGTGGAAGCTTCCGCACGATATATCTCCGGCGCTATCGCCGCCGACAGACTCGCCGTGATTTCATCCTGCATTGCGAACAGGTCGCCGATGTCCCTGTCATATCTGCCGGTCCACAATTGCTCGCCGTTTTCCGGAGCTATCAGGTCGGCGGTGACACGAATCTTGGTTCCGGCACGCCGCACCGAACCCCGGATCAGGTAGGTCGCGTCAATCTCCCGCGCGATCAGGCGCGTGCTGAGATCCTTACCTTTGAACGAAAACGTCGAACTCCTGCTCAGAACGCGATAAAATGACTGCAACGAAAGCGCGTGGATCAAGTCCTCGGTCAATCCGTCGGAAAAGTATTCGTCAGCGCTGTCGCTGAGATTGGTGAACGGAAGCACGCCCACGATCGCGGTCCGGTATTGCGGCCGCAGGATTGGCTTGTTCCTCGGCCCCGGATCGCGGGTGCTGGACCCGCCCGGCTGCCAGGTCCAGACATCGACCGTCTCTTCAATGTTCTTCAGACGGTAACTACCGGCGGCGACGAAGCTGGCGCTGAGATGCCTGCTGGCCTCGTGATAGGCTTTCGCCGAAACGGCGACCCCGCCGGGAGCGGCGACCGCCTCGAGGCGGACGGCAATGTTCACATCGTCCCCGAATACTTCGTCCTCGTCGGCCAATATATCTCCCATGTGGACGCCGAGACGGAATTGCATGGCCCGGTCTGCGGGGAGATGGTGGTTCCGTTCCGCCATCATCTCTTGCATCGCGATCGCCGACTCGATGGCTCCGACGATGCTCGGAAACTCCAGCAAAAAGCCGTCGCCGGTGTTCTTCACGACCCGGCCGCCGTGATTGAGGATGATCGGGAAGATCGCGCTACGATGGGCCTTGAACGCGGCGTGCGTTCCCGCCTCATCGGCGCCCATCATTCGCGAGTAACCGGCGACGTCGGCACAGGCTATCGCCGCTAGGCGTCGTTCCATATCTCCTCAGCTCCACTACCAACGGATACTACGTGGTCAACTGGCCGAAGCCAAGCATTCTCCATCGACCTCTTTGATATGTCGGCAGAATTTGCGTACCTTTCCAACTCATTCGCAGGTGCAGCCTTTTGCAGCCTCAAACTGCATCGTCGACATATGCACCGCACCGTTGTTGCCTCTTGCTTGCCTCACACCGGACTGCCCTCTTTCAGCACCAAAGCCGGGCTACCCCACCGGCGCTGGATCGAAACGTGTAATCGCGCGAGCGCGCGGACAGGAGCCGTCATGAAACCGAGCATTGGCGTCTGCCCTGCGGTCGTCCTTGCGGTTGTAGCCGCTGCCGGCGTGGCGCCGGTGCGCGCGCAGGACTATCCGTCGAGGTCGATCACCATGATCGTGCCGTTCCCGGCGGGAGGCGCGAGCGATGTGGTGGCACGCATCGTCGGCAACCAGATGTCCAAGATCCTCGGGCAATCTATCAT
>JBATYU010000014.1:0-4491 GCA_049674245.1 Bradyrhizobium sp.
AGCTTCTGGAGCTTGACTGCCTGAGCCGTTATGGTTTTCAAGGATCGAGCCATACCGCTACCAAATATCCAAATGACCGGAATAAAAGCAGCGCCAGCGATAATCGCGAGGATCAATCCGGTGAACTGGAGCCTCCGAACATCTTGGGCAAAGTCTTCTTGGGCCGCCAGCAACAATATGTTGGCGTTGTACTGCTCACCTAGAGTGAATTTCGCCACCCTGAACAGATAATCCCGCCCTTGGTCGTCACGGATACTTCCGTCGTAGTGGTCGCGACCATCCGACCTTCGCAAGACTGCCGCCACGACCCCGGAGTTGATCTCCTTGATGTTCGGCAATTGCGGTTGGGATGGATGTGTCATCGCATCGACAACGAATTGTGCAAAATTGGGGTGGGCTATAAGCGAGCCGGTCGAGTCGAAGATCAAGACGATACCGTGCTCTCCAGGCCGTTGCGCTTGGACGAAATCGCTGAAGCTGTCGAGCTTGAGATCGGCGGCAATGACGCCGGGCACTTTGCCTCGCAAGGGTGCGCTAACCGTGATCACCGGTGCGCCGATGCTAAACGCAAGATAAGGCGATGAGACCAGCGGTCGG
The DNA here is from genome assembly GCA_049674245.1 of Bradyrhizobium sp. Lineage (GTDB taxonomy): Bacteria > Pseudomonadota > Alphaproteobacteria > Rhizobiales > Xanthobacteraceae > Bradyrhizobium. The sequence continues at coordinate 598 of JBATYU010000014.1, forward strand.
TCGGCTTTCATCGTCTCGTGATACCAGGGCCGCTTGGGCGCGTCGTATCCGTATTTCCATAGATCAAGTTGTCCGACTTCGTTGCCCTGCTGATCTTCGAAAATTCGTCGCATAGGCAGCTCGCCACTGGGGGTGGGGCGGACCAAATTGATGGCAGTGGTGGCGCCAGGCGTCGCACGTAACCTCCCGCGCTGCTCATCGTTGAGTTCGCCAATGCGCCGCACCTGCAACCAAGCGCCATTTTCGAAACCGGCGTAGATGCTGTCCATTTGGGGCAGTTGCTGCAGGGCGGCCTTGAACAGTGGGATCGCGGGGCCGGTTTCGGTTCTCTCATTTGAATCGGTTACGCTGGAACTGGTCGCCAGCACATGCACCAACGAGGCGATCGCGGTTATCTCCGTCTGAAGGCGTCCGAAGGCCTTCGAACTGGTTGCATCCATATAGGCTGATGCAGCTTCCTTCGTGGCCCAACGAAGAGCCCGGACCTGAATAGCGATCAGCAGCGCGGCGAGAGCGACGATAAACGCCATCATCGCGAAGGTGATTGAGGTTCGAAATGTCAACATCTCGCGCGCTTCTCGATCGTAAAGGATGCAGCAGGTAGCCTTCGCTCCAACGCGGAACATGAACCGCGACATGAGTATTGAGCTCACCCGGCTGAGACTTTTATCAATTTGGAGAAGTATCGCGGACCATTTTGCGCGCGCTATGCGATTTCGGCCGAAATGTATAATTGCGTTCCAATGTCGCGTTTGGGTCAAATTGAGAAGAACTCCGCATGAGCAGATGTCTTCCGGGTTACCCCTGAAAGCGGACGTCGCTCGATGCAGTTGGCATGTCGCAAAGGTGCCAAATTCGGAAGTCGTCGCTTCACTCGATCACCTCGTCAGCGCGGGAGAGCAAGATCGGAGAAATCGTGACGTCGGGTTGCGGAGATTCGAAATTATCAACCGCAGGAACGGTATCTCGGTGGGCGTTCACGAAATGGATCGAAAGGCTAATGCGGTCGCGAGGAGGCCAAAGGCATGACAAACGGCTCTTTTCGGTTGGCAGGCTGATCGCCATCGCGTTTAATGCCTCTTAGAAGAGCACATTTTATTGCCGCTAGATAAACCGCGGGTGGGCCTGGTCTATTCTCGTTCCAGTCGGCCGCACGCAGATTTCTCGTTTTTAAGGAGTACATCATGCGCACATGGTTTCGTTGGGTAGTCCTCGTGGTTTTCGCGTCGCTATCCCTTACTTCCGTCGCTTTTGCGGCCAATGAGCAGACAGCTCATCCGTCGAAGAAAACTTCAGCCGCAAAGACCAAATCTTTGAAGGCCTTGGCTGCCACGCCGGCCCCAAAGCCTCACCGCATCCTCATTCAAGTCGATCAGAATGATCCGGCGGTGATGAATCTCGCGCTTAATAATGCGACCAATCTGATCGATTATTATCGCGCCAAACACGTAGACATAAAAATCGACCTGGTCACCTACGGCCCGGGTCTACACATGCTGCGCGACGATACGTCGCCGGTGAGGGACCGGATCAAGCAATTAAAGGATTATGCATTCCCCAGCACGATTCAGTTTTCCGCCTGCAACAACACCAAGGAAAACATGGAGAAAAAAGAGGGGAAGCCGATCAGCATTGTATCCGAAGCCGTCATCGTTCCAGCAGGTGTCGTTCACTTGACGGAACTGCAAGAGAAGGGCTGGACCTACCTCCGACCGTAACGGAGATTTGCGGAAGGTCGTCAGACCATCTTGCCTTATCGTTTGCCAGACGATGTTTTGTCGGTTCTCCGCGCCCATTTACATGCGGTGCCGATTTTGTTGCGGACGACGTCCCATCCGTCGGTCTGGAACGTCGCTTCGTGGGAGGAACTCGCTCGGTCGGCCACGTTGATCTTCAGACGTGCAGCGTCCGGCAGTGACTGGAGAAAGGAGACTGGATCGTCCTTGTAGGTCGCGGTCTTTCCATCCGAGGACAAGATCCACTGCAGCCCAACCGCGGGCTGGTCATTGACCTGATAATCAACACGAAGTTCATGGCCGCGCGTCGCATTCCAGGTTCCGTCGGTGCGAACCAGGAACTCGGTGCGCCCTCCAACACAGCGAACCACAAGAGTGCTGGGCGCATCCTTTACCTTTGACGTTGAATGCATCAACCCTGTCACGAGCGGGCTATAATCGACGGGCGATGTCGTTTCACTGATGACCCAATTTGTGCCGGTTGGCCGTACGGGAACATCGGCCGTTTTGGGGGAGATGTCCGGTTGGATCGCCCCGGTCGCCGCCTCCGCGGACCCTGGCGGGTTCGTTCCGACAATGGCTTTCGGAGGGCTATTGGATTTTTCAGCCGAAGGAATTCCAGCGGGCGTCTCCAATGTACCGGTTTGAGCGGGTGGCGAACCGTGCTCTGAGGAACCTTCTGGTAATGCGGCGCTGGCAGGTGGTTCCGACCGAGTGGCCTCGGAGGGAGTTTTTGGCGTCGCGGCCGGCAATTCGGACATTACGTGGTCCAGGCACTCGAGCTGAGCGGAGCGCGCTTTCTGAAAGCAATCTAGTCGCAGCGCTGGATCGTCTGGCAGCTTGGAGCAGATCGCGTCAGCGATGCGCGACGCCTGAAAGCACGACTCCAGCGCGGCAACACTCTCATCCGCGGATCGAGCAGAAACGATACCGCCCCCAAGAATGAACGCGCTACCGATGAGCCGGACCCACATCATGGACGCGCGCTCGCTTTATTAGGAGCGGATCGATCGAGCCATTCCTGCGCGGCCTGAACACGTTCCAGGCCAGGGGCTTGGGTCCTGAGGTTCACGTCCTTCCATTTTGGGTCGAATCCCGGTGATCGCAACTTGTCGATCCGGCCGAACAGCAGCTCGACAAATCGCGCGACCCGACGATAGCGCGGCAAGTCCGGGCGCCAATTGTACGAAGCCAGGATGGTAGGAACCGCAATCGTGGCGATCCGCTGGTCCTTGGCAATGAGGTTGGGATAATCCGCAGCGTCGAGATAGGAGGAAATGTAGTAGTCCTGGAATTTGGGGCCAAATTCGACCGGAAGGAATTTGAACCCTTCTTCCCATTTTCCCCTCACAAAGGCGTCGACCGGCTTTGAGGTGACAAAGACGACGGCGACGATCTCCCCGCGTCGCATCTGCTCCAACGCGACGGGATGCGGGATGAACATCTTGTCGACATCAATCCCGAGGCGACTGAAGATCAGCGGGCCGGAATAGGCGGCGGCAGTGCCTTGGGTATTGAAGTTGACCTTTTTGCCGGCCAGATCCGCGAGTGTTTTGATCTCGGGTCGAACGAAGATGTGCAATTCGGAAGGGAACAGACTAAAGATGTAGGCGATGCGCTGCTGGATTTGCGGGACCTGGGACTTGTACTCCTCCAGGGAGTCACTGTTGATGATCGCCGTATCAACCCCCTTCAGATAAAGCAGATCATTGACGTTCTCGGTGGGGCCACGGGTGACGATCGGAAGCACCTGCATGTCGCCGCCCTCGTTGACGACCCGGGCGATTTCCGTCGCGAAATGAATAGGTGCACCTTCCAGGAGCCCACCGGCCAGACCGATGGTGCCGGCGTTGAGCCGATCTCTGATCTGCGACTCTTGGGTCGCGACGGGCGGCCTTTGATCTCTCAATGGCCGATGGGATTGAGCGATGGTTGGCTCGGCGAGCACAAAAAGAGCCAACAGCACGACAGCGACTCTTGTGAAAAAAATCATTGCGATCTCTCGCTAAAAAGAAGCCCCAACTTCTGGTAAGTCTTTTCAATCTCCTCGCTCTAAAGGCGAATTAAGTGATTGAATATACACTATTTTTTGCTAATCCCGATACCCTAATTACCGGCCGCGGCGCCGAACATCTCTTCCCGACAATGGATATTGCGG
>JBATYU010000015.1:0-1714 GCA_049674245.1 Bradyrhizobium sp.
CGACAAGGGCGCCGATGGCGCCAGCGCCCCATGATCCGATCCGCCACAGCGCGCGGCGGTCGAACTCGTCCTCCTCGGCCAGAAGTCCGGACAGCACGCCGCCGGTATATTCAGTCCCGAAGGTACCGGCCAAATGGTCGGAATCCTTTGCCATCACTTAAATTCGGCCCCCGCCGAGCCCTCCCGAATCACGCATGAACCTTAACAGGAAATGGGCCTCCAACTTGAATCCCGGCGTTTGCGAAGAGCCGAAAACGGCTTATGACGGCGGCGGGCACGACATTGCCCACATGGACAAGGATGGCAATGACCGCCCGATCAATCCTGACAGTGGTGCTCGCGGCAGGCGAGGGCACGAGGATGCGCTCACACCGGCCGAAGGTGCTGCATCCCTTGGCCGGCCAATCGCTGCTGGCGCATGTTTTGGAAGCGAGCCCGCAAGGAACCGGCGCCGCGCTGGCCGTGGTGATCGGGCCCAATCATGATGCCGTCGTGGACGAAGTCCGGCGCATCCGCCCCGATGCTGCGACCTTCGTTCAGCGCGAGCGGCTTGGCACCGCGCATGCCGTGCTCGCCGCGCGAGAGGCGATCGCACGCGGCGCGGACGATCTGTTGGTGGTGTTTGGCGATACGCCGCTGATCTCGGCCGAGACCTTCGAGCGGCTGCGGGCGCCGCTGAAAAGCGGGGCAACGCTGGCCGTGCTCGGTTTCCGCGCCGCCGATCCGACCGGCTACGGCCGCCTCCTGATCGAGGGCGATCGCCTGGTGGCGATCCGCGAGCACGCCGACGCCAGCCGCGAGGAGCGCAAGATCAAGCTGTGCAATGCCGGCATGATGGCGTTTGACGGGCGCAAGGCGCTCAAAATCTTGGACAAGATCGGCACGGCCAACAGCAAAAGCGAGTATTATCTCGTCGATGCCGTCGCCATTGTCAGGGATATGGGATTGGAGGCGGTCGTGATCGAAACCAGCGAGGATGAAGTGCGCGGCATCAACACCAAGGCACAGCTTGCGGAAGCAGAAAGCGTAGTGCAGGCGCGGTTGCGCAAAGCCGCGCTCGATGCCGGCGTGACCCTGATCGCGCCCGAGACGGTCTATCTCGCCGCCGATACCAAGTTCGGCAACGACGTGACGATCGAGCCGTTCGTGGTGATCGGCCCCGGCGTTTCCATCGCCGACGGCGCGGTGATCCATTCGTTTTCGCATATCGTGCAGTCGACAATCGGCAAGAACACTTCCGTCGGTCCCTTCGCGCGCTTGCGGCCGGGGACGTCGCTCGGCGATCGCGCCAAAATCGGAAACTTCGTCGAGACCAAAGGCGCGATCCTGGAAGCGGGCGTCAAGGTCAACCATCTCGCCTACATCGGCGACGCCCATGTCGGCGAGGGCACCAACATCGGCGCCGGCACCATCACCTGCAACTATGACGGCTTTGGAAAGCACAAGACCACGATCGGGGCGGGCGCCTTCATCGGCACCAATTCCTCGCTGGTGGCGCCGGTGAAAATCGGCAACGGCGCCTATATCGGCTCGGGCTCGGTGATCACCAAAGACGTGCCCGACGACGCGCTTGCCGTCGAACGCAGTCCGCAAAACAACCGCGAGGGAGGTGCAGCGCGCTTTCGCGAGATAAAGACGCGCAACAAGACGCCGAAAGGCAAGTAACCACTGCATTCGTTAAGCCTTCCGCTTAACGCCGTCTCAATCCGCAACA
>JBATYU010000016.1:0-4279 GCA_049674245.1 Bradyrhizobium sp.
CTACTAAACGGAACCGAAGAGGAGAGCCGCCGCGCCGTTCGGCTGCGCCGCCGGATTCCAGGACGCTATCGCCATGTGATCCCCTATTCTTCCATCATACGGCCATTCTTTGGACAAGACTGCACGGAGTGTTTGACCGCTGGTCGACTCGACGGATAGTCGACCGCCACCTTCGGATGACATTGGATGGAAAGGGAGACGCCAGTGAACTCCACACCCACTCCCAAAGCAATTGAACCCCACGATGCCCTGATCGCGCGCGCCGATGAACGACTAGCGCACGCCCAGGAACAGATCGCGCGCGCGGATGAAGAGCTCGCGCGATTGACTGAACAGCTTGATAAAATGGAGCGCGATGACGCGCGTCCGCCTACGGCCGGACCTGGCCCAAAATCACCGCCCAAAAGGCCGGCGCTCCGGGCCCTTGTCGGCTTGACGCTGGCGGCGTGCATCGTTGTCCCTGCCCTGGTTTTGCAGTCGTCCTATGGCGGCGAGGCCAAGCTGGTTGTCGCCCGTTGGGCGCCGCAGCTCGTTTCAACGCCATCGTTGCCGCCGGAAAATCCGCCGGTTCCCGCGCAGCCCGCTCCATCTGTCGTTAAAGTGAACGCGGCAGTGGCAGCACCACCGCAAGCAACCCCCTTGGCTCAGACCGCACCGCAAGACGCCGCGCCGGCAGCTACCGCGGGGTTGCCCGATCAGGCACAGTTGCTGCAAACGATGGCGCGCGATCTCGCGAATGTGGAGCGAAACATCGAGCAGCTCAAGGCGAACCAGCAACAAATAGCCAGCGACAATTCGAAAGCCATTGAGGAGCTCAAGGCGAGCCAGGAAGAGATAAAACGCGTGCTCGCGAGGGTTTCCGAGCAGAACCTGCCCAAGACGTCATCGCCTCCGACGCAGCCGACTCCGACCTTGCGCAAGCCCGAGCGGGCGTTTCAGTCGCCGTACGCGAGAGCGCGGCCTCGAATCCCAAGGGAGTGGATCTACGAGGAATGGTAGCCGTCGATGCGGTATCATCGAAGTCTCGTCCTGCAACAACGCTTTGATCCGATGCAGAACGCAGCGCGCTGTGGGTTGGGCGATGTCATCGTCGTCGTTTGTAGCCACAACGCCACAAGGCGGAAGGCCGATCGACTCGCGTTCGAGGTAAGGCACCCCTGACATCGCTGCCGACATCTGCGTTTGGCCGAATGTCCGCTTCGCGCCGCATGCGGTCGTTACTGATTTGAACCGCTGTAGTGCTGCGCTTCGACGAACAGAGCGAAGGCTGGTAGAGATGATGGCCTGAAAAACGGCGGGCCACCGATAGGCGAGAACGCGGACAACACGACGCTTTCGCGCCATGAGCCAGGCCGGAAGGTGGACTCGAAAAAGCCCCGCATCAGAGGCAGATACTCAGAATCTTCAAGCGGCAGGTTTCCCTTGTGCGAGTTTTGGGCTTTGCAACAGCTGCTTGCTTCCCACCGGTCGTCAACTTGGGACGTTCATAGTCCCCTGCAATCTCCATCGCCCAATACGTACGCCCTGTTGTCGCGCTCTTCACGCTGGCTACGCCCACTCGCGAGGCCCCATGCAAGAGAAGGTTTCTTCGGTGCCCCGCTGAATCAATCCACTGGCCAAGCGTCTTTGGGAAGCTGTCGTAGCCATAGGCGATGTTCTCTGCGGCTCGGCCTGCGCCGGCCGAATGGACCCGCGAGGCGAAGCCGCCGAGCACATCGTGGTCGAGCTTGTCCTTTGCCGCCATCGCCTCGGCTTGCTCGTGCGCAATACGCGTGAGCTTCGAATCCATGACGACCCGTCCCTCCCCATGCTGAACGCGATAGCTCGAGATCATGTCAGCGGGGGATTCTGCTTGGGCGAACGCAGGAAAGCAGCAAACAGCAAGTGAGAGGTAAAGGAAAAGTGACGGCTTCATGGCTTCCGATTATTCCCATGCCAAAAGCGCTTAAGCAAATCTTCCATGCTAAGCAGCTCTTTTCCATTTTTCGACGCGCGATCACTAATCCAGGGCGCGGCTGCCGAGGCGTACCAACTTGCCGACCCGGGACTGAACACAGCGTTTCGGGCTAAGACGTAAAGGCCCAAAAGACAACGAGAAATCGCTCACGGTTGCCGCCGGGACCTATTTCCCTGAAATCTAACAGGCGCCGGCATTCCCTGTCCATGAAGCCATTCCCCGTTTCGGCAGGCAGCAGAACCCGAGAAACGTTGCGCCTTCCAACCGTTATTGCATCTTTGCGGCCGGAAGGGATGGCGGGCGGGATTAGGTCGATGTCTTTGAGAGGGCACTTAACTCGACGTCAGTGCTTAGGAGGATGTCCGCTTGGCGCCATCAGCGACATATCGACATGCAACGCATGGGAAACTGAATGTCAGACGCGCTCTAACACCCCCGGCAAATCCCCGTGAACGTGCTGACCTGTGCGCGACCTCGCCGGCGGACCGGTGCCTTGCTTCTAGGCTCGACGTTGTGCGCGCTGATGATCCGCTGTGACGCGCCCGCATAGGGCGGTGTGACAACGCGTGTGCGCGACGGCGGGAATGAATTGACCGATCCGGAGGTGACCGTTGCCGCCGGGGAGTTGGTACGGAGCGGCGGGACACTCGAGGCATTGCCGATGCCGCTGGGATCGGAGAGCACCCTGGGATTGGCGGGACCGAACGGCACGCCGCTGATCGGCGAATTGCCGGCGCCGGCCGATCCCGCGGGTGGGGTCAGCTGCGCAAACGCTTGCGCGGGCACGATCAGGCCGCCGAGCGCCAAGGCGAGAACAAGCGCAGAATTGCGGGACATCCAGGTCTCTCCGGGGCTGTACCTTCAACGAAGATGTAGGGCCCGAGTTCCCGCACGCAAGGCAGCCCCGTCGGACATCACGCAATGTCTGAAAATTGCCGCTAAGCGACATCAGTCATCGCAAAAAGTTCATTCTTGAAAGCTGGCAACCCCGTCAGACGGTATGCGCGCAATCAGGACGAACGTTAAGCGTGCAGAAGTTGTGTGCCCCATGGAAGACATGGCTCCTTTCCAAGAAGTTTTTGCGTTTGAGGCGTCCTTTGACATAGATCAATCGAGTGTCCCGTTTTTATCGTCCACCATACAGAGCCGGTTGGTCTGGGCACATCTCACGCCGGCCAAGTGAGTGAGGACATTCGCATCTTTTTTCTTTTGGGAGAATGACCTATGATGAAGAGTATCATGGTAATTGGTGCTGTCGTACTTCTCTCCACACCGGTCGCGATGGCACGGTCAGTTGGCGTCTGTGCGGCCGACATCAAGGCAAAATGTGCTGAAGTTAAACCCGGCGGGGGCCGCCTTAAAGACTGCGTGAAAACACACGCCGCAGAATTTTCCGACGCGTGTAAGGCAAGGCTTGCGCGGGTCGCCGAGATCAGCAAAGTCTGCACGACTGATTTAAAGGAAAGTTGCCCTGGCAAGGAAAGAAGTTGCATCCTGAAAAGTATTGGCAACGTCAAAGACCAATGCAAGGACGCGCTCGCGCAGTCAGTGGCCGGGACAAAATAGAAGTCCGCGAACAAGTTTCCCCATTCTGGCCATGGAACCGCGAAAGCGGTTAAGTTCGTTGCGGCTTCGTTAATCGCGCAGTCTGGGTCAAAAGCGCCGTTTCGCCGGTCGGTTGATCACTTCCGGTCTGCCCCTACGAACGGACATCGGCAGACCGTCCCGGCAGGTCCGTTTGGTGCCAAAAGCGCCGATTTCGGCATGTTCGGCGCATGTCCGGATTGGGAGTGATTCCGAAATACTGGTTCGTGGTTGACGGCGTCACCTCACGCTCCCACGCCGGCCTTCGTCAAACTCGCATCAATTCGAAACTAATGCGCCCATGCCCTGGAAACCTATTTTCCGAATTTCAGAAATAGCGCTTGCCGCCCGACCCAAATCAGTCGTGTATGTTTCGCCGTCCCGCTCCTCTTAAAGAGGCGTTTCGCGATCGTCACGAACGTGGAGCTGGATGCGATGGACGCCGATGGTGCTGACGACGAAGGCGCGAGAGGCGGACGGCAAAATCGTGTGGTCCTGACGCCCCGACGCTGGAGTCAAGTCTGCGATAAGAAGCGCAGGCGACGGTGGCAAAAGAGCCGGTCACCGGGGAGAGCACGCTATAAGCCGTTAAAACCATTGCGCGGGGAATGCCGGGTGATTCCGGTGTGACCGTGGTGACTAACTCGTGTGCTTTTTTATTTCGCACGCGAGGCTGCGGGTGCTTCGGGCGCCCGGTATTCCCTGCGCCCTCTGATCTCTCAGGGGCAGGAATTCAAA
>JBATYU010000017.1:0-3276 GCA_049674245.1 Bradyrhizobium sp.
CAATGGCAGCTTGCGACGATGATGGGTTTCGCGAACGGCTGGCAGAAAGCCCGGGGATCCGCTTGCGTGGCACTCCGCCGGGATGGAATATTGCCGCACATGGATTTTTCAGGGAGCTTTAAGGGCATGGGCGCTTGGTCCATACGCGCGATCGTTTTCGGTGGATTAGTCAATCTGATCGCGACCGGTTTCGCGGCGGCGCAGACGATGCAGCGGCCCCCGATCGGCGATTTCGGTTCGCCGCGCGATGCCATGATCTTTTATGTTGCGCATGCCGCGCCCGGCGCGTGCGGGCAAAACTGTTCGGAATGGATCGCAGCCGAAGGCACCGTGCAGTGGGACACCCACAAGCGGCTGATCGCGATCCTCGACCGGCAAGCCGGGCGCAAGCTACCGGTCGTCATCCATTCCTGGGGTGAGTCCAATCTCAATGTGGCGACGAGCCTCGGCCGGATCCTGCGCGATCGCGGGATCGACACGACGGAGGGGACGACCGAAGTCGAAGCCTGCGATGGAAAGTCCGAAGCCGAATGTTTCGCGCTCAAGCGTCCGGGCGGGCCACTCGACGCCAGGATGAACCTGTCGCAGGCGAGCTGTGATCTCGCTTGCGTGCTGATGCTGGCCGGTGGCGTCCATCGCCGTCTGCCGCCCGCCACCCGGATGATCTTGACCAGCATGGCCATCCGCAACCGGCTGGCGCCCAATGTATCCGACGAACAGCGCGAAAGCTTGACTGCGCGATTTGGCGAACAGTTCCGCCTCTACCTGCGGGAAATGGGGGTCGACACCGAATTGCTTGACATCGTCGAGCGGAATTCAGAATCCCGCCATCAAACAGAATTGCCGCCGTCCGAATGGACGAGACTGCGGATCGTCACAACTGCGCCGCCGTAACTGTCGCGGCGGCGGCCGGGACGCAAAGGGACGCCGCCGCGGGCGGCTCGCTTAGCGCCACCGCATCTCGCGCAACCGTCCTCGATACCTCTTGCCTCCGGCGAGCTGGCGCGGTTTCGCGCGTGGTTAGATGAACCCCGGGCATCCACGAGGGCGCGTACCCATAAATCGAGCTTGATTGCTACTCGACGTCCGATATGCGCCGCCACAAACAGACTCATGCATCGCACAACAGTGCGCGCGCTGGTGAGGCGCGATCTCCTCTCTGTGCCATTGACTCAACCCGCGGGTGAGAGGTGAAATGCCTGCTGACGCAAGACACCGGGGCGGCTCGAATGGAGGACAGGACGGTCCTTAAAATTGCGCTGCTCGCCGCGATCAGCGGGTTTGGCGGTGGCTTTTTGTGGGGCGTTGCCGATCATCGCGGCTCCGAGGCTGTGGAGAGCTTTGTCAGCAGCCACGTGGCTCTGGACGAAGGACACGATGGCACGCTTGCGATGACCTGCAGCAAAGGCGGCCGGCCTGTCGTGCTGTATAACCTTCGCACCGATGCAATAGTGTCAAATCAGCAGGAAATCGAGCGACTGAAAACGATAACTCTCAATAGAGCGCTGAATAACAACTTCATCACCCACAATATGGCGGTGGCCGCAGAAGCTTACGCCGGTATGTTCAGCTTGGCTCGCGAAGTTGAAGCCTATGCGAAGGGCAAAAAGAGACTGTTGTCGAACCCCGTGCTGTTGGTGACGGTTGGCGTTCTGGTGCCGACCGCCGGCCTCGGCTACCTGGCATCTGGCTGGTTGAAATTGGAATGCAGCTCAAATTCCATCTACGGTGTTTTGGCGGAAAAGAAAGCCTGGACACTTCCTCGCTGGGCGGCGGCGCGGAAGATCTTTGATGCGTTCGAATTTTGTTTTGATCGATCCCGGACCGTTCTGGACGGGAAGGATGGCAAAGTGGCTGAGAAGGAGCCGCTGGCGAACTGGTTAAGGGATCACAGGGTCGCCATTGCGGAATGGCGGCAATTCATCGCTCCCGCAAATACAGACTTGCCGAACCAGTCTGTTGTCGAGGGCCGATTTGCGAGAGAGCCGCTTCTCGTCTCTGCGGCAAATGACCAGATGCCGGAGGTTACGTGGGGCGACAGTGTCTTTCAGCGAATCTACGGCGGCGCAAGCGGCTTGACTATGATGGAACAAGGCTTCGACGCAACGGATTTCAAGGCCATGTTTGCAGCGCGTGACCGGTGCGCGCAATTGGACGTAGGCAGGGCAAAAGAGCTGTATTTGAAGGCCCGGCCTCCGGCCGACCTCTATCGAACGCTGGACGCACGGTTTGGGCCTTTGGATCAGGGACCACCTGAGACGTCATCCGACACGGCGAAACCCTATTTCGAACCCCGCCGCTAGCAGCTGATATTTCGGCAATTCTGAGGCTGCCGAACGCCGTACGCCCAAAAGACGACCTCCATCTCGAATCGACCGTTTTGGAGGAGCGAGTCGAAGTCGAAACCCGATAGGGGAATCCTTCGCAGCCAAAGCTACTTGCGCAACCAAAGACGCGAGACGGTGTTGCAGTGCATCAGCAGTGTTCTCATTGCGAAGCGACCGGATGCGAAAGCATCGACGTAAGCCATCAAATAGGTGCCGCCGGTTGGTTTTCGGTCCGATGTCTCTTGTGGGTCAATCGCTACAGGGGCGACCCAGCGGCAAGTCCAGCCATGTCCGCGGTGACGCCGAAAGCGGAAGTCAATTCAGAACGCCGCAATCGACCGCTTCACGCATTAGGCGCCCTCACCCTCACACCTCCCCCAGCTCCGGCGGCTCGAACCAGTTCGTCAGCGCAAGCCCGCCGTCGACCACGAAGGCCGCGCCGGTGACATAGGCCGAAATGCGATTGGACAGCACCGCGAGCGCCATCGGTGCGAGGTCCTCAGGCCGGCCGAGGCGGCCGAGCGGAATGTGTCTGGCGAGCGCGGGATCGGCGACGAAGCCGCCGGCAGCAATGGCGCCCGGCACCAGCGCGTTGACCCGGATGCCATGGCGGCCGAACGTCTTGGCCAGTTCCTTCACCAGCATCGCCATCGCCGCTTTCGCCGTCGAATAGTGCGGCAGGTTGCGCGGGGTGCCGGCATGCAGCGAGGTGAGGAACAGAAACGAGCCGGGCGATTTCGCCGCGATCAGCTTCCGTGCCAGCTCGCGGGAAAGATGAAAGCCGGCATCGAGGTTGACCGCGCGCATCCGCTCCCAGGTCTCGAGGCTCACCGCGAGCGCGTGATCGGCCTCGCGGCGCGGCGGCGAGGCCGAGTGAACGAACTGGGTCACCTGCCCCAAGGCCGCTTGGGCCTCGGCCAATCGCGCCTCGCGCGCGGCGGGCTCGGCG
>JBATYU010000018.1:0-2109 GCA_049674245.1 Bradyrhizobium sp.
GTGACGCCGACCGCCTACCTCTCGTGGCGGTTCATTGAAATTCCGTTCATCAGCCTCGGAAAAAATTTTGGACCGCGCTGGATTCAAAATACGCTTCCGTCGCGATGACGTGGATCATTTACTCAGAGTGACTTCTTAACAATCTGATAGCCGTTGGCATCAAGGTCCAAAAGTATCGCTTTGGCGATGTGTGCGCTTTGATCAGGCGGAATCCATTCAAAGTCCATATTCGGACCGCCATCGCCCTCGGGATATTTGATGAAAGCCGTATGGATGGCATTCGTGATCAGTATTTCTATCGCATCGGTTGACATTTTGCCCTCCTGCTCCTGGTCTGACCGTAGCACAGTTTCGGCAGCACGACGGGCGCGCCGTTAGCCGACTTTAACAATCTGAAATCCGTTAGCTTCCAGCTCCAGCATCACCACCTTGGCAAGGTGTGGTCTCCGAGCAGCGCAGGTTTTGTTGAGTCACCCAGCTCTTCCTTTTGCCAGTTTAAGGGTGTGAGCGGGGACGTTGTTGCATGATCGAATCCGTTCCGGTTCGATCGCCCGCCGGTTTCGACGCGACGTATCGAATGAGGGCTAAGGCGGAACCGCGATGCGCAAGAGTCGTGAGGTCAGGAAATGGTTACCCCGGGGTCGGCTGTCCGCAGCCGACGACGCCAGAGAAGCCTGCGAACGCAGGTTCCGACGAGGAGTTCCTTATTCATCTGAACACGCGTTAGTTGTATAATATTACAATACAAATTCAGGTAGTGTTCGGCAAAGGCGATTTTGCCAGAACGAACCGAATCACATCGTCAAAATGACTAGGTGTATCCAATGGTTGTGGTGTGATTTTACATTAGAAGGTGCCGACTGGCGCCGCGCACGGCGAGGACGACATCATCCGCATCGAGGACGATTACCGGCGCTCCTAAGCGGGTCATTCCCCGCGACGCATCGTCCGTTCCGGCCCGCCGGAATTCGTGCTGACGACTTTGACAAAGTAGCTACTGGTAGCTACATTTGAACTATGCGCTCCGTCGGTCTCAAAACTCTCAAGAATAAGCTGAGTGAGTATGTTCGGCTGGCCGCCGGCGGCGAGACGGTTCTGGTCACTGATCGTGATCGTGTTGTTGCGGAGATTGGTCCACCCAGCCCTGCTCGGAGCTCGATGCTCTCGGACGCACTATTGCTGGACGCCTTTCGACAAGGCTGGATGACGCCGCCGGTCTCGGTCGGTCGCGGGCCGCCAGCACGCAAACCGGTTATGACGATCGATGAGCTTCTGAGCGGTCTGCAGCGCGATCGAGCTGACCGGTGATCTATCTCGATAGCTCAGTGGCGCTGGCACATTTGTTGGCCGAAGACCGGTTCCCCCCGGATGAGCTCTGGGAAGAGCAACTAGTATCCAGCCGGCTTCTTGAGTGCGAGGTTTGGAATCGTATCAACGCGCACCACCTCCAGAATTCGCATGGCGAGGCGGTGCGGAATTTGATCGGCCGAGTTGCGATGATTGAAATGGTTGGACCGGTCCTCACCCGCGCTCTGCAGCCATTTCCCGTTCCGGTGCGGACACTTGATACTATTCACCTCGCTGCCATCGAGTTTATCCGCGCACAAAAGCAGAGCGTGCAGCTAGCCAGCTATGATGAGCGTTTGCTTACGGCCGCGCGCCTGCTTGGAATTGCAGAATGGAGCGCGAGCCAGTGAGGTGCACCGCGTGACCGGATCCCCCACCCCCTGGTTGGTCAGCTCTCAAACACCGCACCAAAAAAGTCGCCCTGGCGCCAGACCAATCGGCACATGCGAACAGATCTGAAATTGTCAAACGACAATGCGAATTCCAGAGGGATGACTTTTAGACCTTGCAGCCGAATTCCAGCGCCAGAATTGGTGGCGTCGTGAACAGTGCAAGAGTATACGCCGGAGCTCTCGCTGAAAAACAGCAGCGCGCCTCTGCCGATCTTTGTCCTTCCGACGGATCTTCGATCACTCATTTCCGTCATGGGTGTACTCGATGAACTTCTTGTAGATCCAATGGTGTCCATCGTGGCGCCGCCATACCTTGCCATGGACAAGGCGGCCCGTTATCGATCGTCGCGGGACAATGACGGTCCATAGA
>JBATYU010000019.1:0-5883 GCA_049674245.1 Bradyrhizobium sp.
CGCCTGCAGCGGCCCCGGGAAAGGTCGTGGTGGAGCGGCGCGGCGCGATATTGCTGGTCGGGCTCGATCGGGCGCCGGCACTGAATCGCCTCGACGCCCCGATGATTATCGGGCTCGGAAAAGCCTATTATCAGCTCGAGCACGATGACGGGCTGCGCGTCGCGGTGCTCCACGGCATCGGTCCCAATTTCTGTTCGGGCCTCGACGTGCCGGCTTTCGCCGCGGCACAGGCTGCAGGAATATTGCCCCCGAAGGATCAGGACTTCATCAATCCGCTCGGTCTCAGGCCGCCCATTCGTACGAAGCCGGTTGTCGTCGCCGTTCAAGGTCATACGACATCCGTCGGTGACGAACTCTTCCTCTCTGCGGACATTCGCGTGGCTGCGCGCGATACCGTATTCGGTCAACTGGAGGTGACCCGCGGCGTATTTCCGGCCGGCGGCGCAACGGTTCGGCTGACACGGGAGGCCGGCTGGGGCAACGCGATGTACCATATGCTGACCGGCGAGGAATGGGACGCGGACGAGGCCTACCGTCTGGGCCTGGTACAGGCGGTAACGCCGCCCGGCCAGCAGCTCGATCGCGCGATCGAAATCGCCCAAAGAGTCGCTGCCGCGGCCCCGCTCGGTGTGCGGGCAACCCTTGCCTCGGCGCACCAGGCGATCAGCGGCGAAGACGCCGCGCTGCTGGCGCTGCAGCCGGCGTTCGGGAAAATCCTCCAAAGCGACGATGCCAAAGAGGCTGGGCGCGCCGTGCAGGAACACCGTGCGCCCGTGTTCAAGGGCCAATGAGGGCACAAGGCATATTGCCACCAACGCGTGCTGCTGATGGGGATCGATCGAGCGCCGGCCCGGAGCTGCGCTGACGACTATCCTGTGTGGCCCGCGGCGAAGCGTCAAATAAGATTGAGAGATGGATCGTGTCTGCAGACAAGCCCGCCAAGCTCAAATCGCTCGCGCTGATCGCATTCGGTAGAGGTTGGCGATCACTTGGTGTTGATTGATTTCCCGGGGAGGCGAGGGGTAGTCTGAACCCATGGAAGGCGAAATGCTCAAAGGTCATCTTGACATGATCGTGCTCGCCGCGTTGGCGGGTGGACCGGCGCACGGCTATGCCGTCATTCAGGAAATTCGCCGCCGCAGCGGTGGCGCATTCGATCTGCCCGAAGGCACCATTTATCCCGCGTTGCATCGCCTCGAGCAAGGCGGTTTGCTGAGCAGTCGCTGGACCGCCGGCGATTCGGGCAGGCAACGACGGGTGTATTCGCTGACGCGCAGCGGCCGTCACGCGCTCGCCGATCAGCGCGCGTTGTGGCAGCGCTTCACCGATGCTATCGGTGGCCTGTTTGGAGAAACCAGCCATGCGGCAATCCGTTCTCGTCACTGAATATCTCGACGCTTTGACGCGGGAGCTGCGCTTCGACCTTCAGTTGTCGCGGCGTGTGCGGCAGGAGGTCGAGGACCACCTCTTGGAAGCTATTGCGGACGAGCCCGTCGGCGGCTCAAATGGAAATGCAGATGCCGACTCTTGCGAAGCCCAGCGTCGGGCGATTGCACGGTTTGGCGATCCCCGCGACATCGCCCGCCAATACGCTCCGCTATCGTTGTTGCGACAAGCACGGCGCGTCGGCGCAACGCTGATTGTCGCCATCGCTGCAATCTTGATCCTGATGAAAGGCCGCGGCGCGTTGTACGGGTTCTTGCAGTGGCGGCTCAATGCTGATTGGCTCGGTGAACTGAGCACGATCGGACCAGTAATTGACCGTTACGCGTTCCAGGGGGCGCTTGTGGCCGGCATCCTCGGCTGGCTGTACATCGCGAGCCGCAGCGTCGCGTCGACGCTCGATATCGGCTACCAGCATCAGTTGAGGCGCTGTCTGCTACTATCGACGGCCTCAGCCATTCTCTTGATCGGGTCGGTCATTTTGGACACGCTCCTGAGCGGCGCGCGTGTTCTCGGCGCCGGGATGTCGGTTGCCGCTCTGGTTCCGCTGTTGTCGATCGCGCTCGAAGTTGCGCTGGCCACCGCAATCGTCGCGGAGATTCGCAAGACGGTTCAGCGCAAAGCCCTGGTCTCCTCATTGTTCGCCGGCACGAACGCAAGCTATTAGCGCATTTTTCGGGGACTCAGCGCCAAGCGGATCAGGCGGAACGCGCGCGCCACGCCAAAACGCAGGAAGCTCGGCGGCAACAAATATCGGTTGATCGTACACATATCGTTTGTGCTCGTGAAGTTCATCGGTACCCATGCTGAATACGACCGCATCGATCCGGAGACCGTGTCATGGCGAAAAAAATGATCCGTCCAATTCGTACCGAAACCGAATACGACGGGGCCCTCGAGGAGATCGAGCGTTACTTTGAAAACGAACCAAAGCCGGGCACACCGGAAGCGGATCGCTTCGATCTTCTCGCGTTGATCGTAGAGGATTACGAGCGCAAGCGCTGGCCCATCGAGCCGCCCGAGACGATCGCGGCGATCCGTTACCGTATGGAAACGGGCGGCTATACCCAAGCCGATCTTGGCCGCTTGCTCGGTTCGCGGCAGCGTGCATCCGATATCCTTACCAGGAAGCGTCCCCTCACGATGCGAATGGCCTGGAAACTGCACCGCGAGTGGAACATTCCGGCAGAGGCGCTGATCGCGCCGCCGCGGACGCGCGGACGAAGGTCGGCGGCGTGAGTGCTGCGGCGCGCTTCAATCGGCTAATCTGCGACGCCCTGCGATCTTGCGCTACATCCCTCGGCGTCTGTCTTCCCGATTTCGCAGGGTCGTCCGGCGACCCTTCGATAGCGGCTCCTGTCGGTCAATCCCGGGATCGACGCGATGTGACAAACGCAGACTTCACAGGTGTGTTCGGCAACCTCACGGCGGGGCCGTCCGCTGCATTGACGGGAGATCCGACATGGCGTGCATCCAGGCGGCAAGCTGCGGTCGCCCTGTCGTGAGATCGCCGAAGCCGCGCCTTGCTGCGGCATCGAGAGCGACGGCGAGGATCAAGCGTGCCATGCTCGGTCCGTCCTGCATCAGCGGATCGGCCACGCGCTCCTCGAACACGTCTGCCATGCGCCGGCCCCGGGCCGCCTCATGCGCCAGAAGGGTAGGCGAACGCTCATTTTCGGGTCGATACATCTCGCGCGACCAAACCAGGATGCCTTCGCACATGTTGCGCGCCGCGAACTCGAGCCGTTGGTACGCCCAATCGGTTTGGCGTCGGGGATCGTGGAAACGAGGCTTGCCATCCAGGCTGTCCAGATAGGCGCAGATGATTTGGCTGTCCTCCATGCCGACGCCCTTATCATCGATAAGGTAGGGTACGCGCCCGGATGGATTGATCTGATAATAGGGACTGTTCGCGACGCGCGTTTTCGCCTCGATCACATCCACGCGGTCTTCAAGTGCTTTCTCCAGCACCAGAATGCGGCCCAACCGCGCATAGGGCGAGGTGAACGTAACATAGAGCTTCATCGAGCCCCCCAAGCGAGCCATTGCGCCCGATCGGCGCTGCTACGCCTTTTTAGACCGCATCTTCAGACGGCCCCGGTTCTGGTTAGTTACTCGATCGTCATGATGAGTTCAACGGCGGCGCCTCGGGGCCGATGGGCGTCGAGTCCATTTTCCAATCATCACAATGTCGCCGGCATCCGCACCCCATTCTGAGTTGGCTACGTAGGCTTTTCCACATAGCTGCCGCAGGCAGACATTTTCCAACCCATCAACGTTTCCCGCCCGACTGCGGCTCTGACAGGGCCACGGCGCTTGACATCGTGTCTCTTTATGGTATTTCTGAAACAACAGAAATATCGAAAATTTAGGAAAGAATGGCGGACGCCTGAAATAACAAGAGAATAACGAAAAATGAATCTGTCACCGACCACCGAAAAGTTCGTCTTGCACTGGGGCGAGATGGGAACGCGCTGGGGCGTCAGCCGGACCGTGGCGCAGATCCATGCCCTGCTGTATCTCTCGGAGCGCGCGCTCAATGCCGAAGAAATCTCCGACACGCTCTCGGTGGCGCGCTCCAACGTCAGCACCGGCCTGAAGGAATTGCAGGGCTGGGGCCTGGTCAAGGTCGTTCATGTGATGGGCGACCGCCGCGATTATTTCGCGGCGCTGCAGGACATCACCGACCTGTTCCGGGTCATCGTCGAGGAACGCAAGCGCCGGGAAATCGATCCGACCCTGGCGTTGTTGCGGGAATGCGTGAGCGAGTTCGATCCCAAGGCCGGAACGTTTGCGCGGCAGAAAATCAAGGCGACACTCGATTTTCTCGAAATGCTGAACAAGTGGCACGATGAAATGAAAAGCCTGCCGGTACCGCTTCTGGTGTCGCTGTTGCGGATGGGCAGCAAGGTTCAAAAGCTTTTGAGGAGGGCAGCCTGAGCAGCCCTCATGTCATGACGAACCGTCTGGCGGTCTGATCGGTGCTCGGAACTGGCGGAGCAGATACTGGAGTTTGAGAGTTCAATATGAAGAGGGGCATATCCCTGCCCGCGTACAGAAGAGGCAAAAACATGGCTGCCTACATCATTGGCCTACGTCGATCAGCACCTCGGGGGACGGCATGGGTAAAGGAATATCTCCCGCAGGCGGCCGCCCTGGTAGCAAAACACGGCGGCAAAGCGTTGATTGGGGGCAACTCGAGGCCGCGGCTTCTGACCCTGGAAGGGGCTGAGGAGCCGCCCGCCGCCGTCGTCATGCTGGAGTTTCCTTCTCTCGAGCAGGCTCAAGCCTGGCACGACGACCCGGACTATGCCCCGCTGAAACAGTTGCGCCAGGCCAACGTTGACATGGAGATTTTCGTCGTCGAGCGGATGTGAGTACGCCGTCGGCAGAGCATGGGGCTTGGGTCGTCCCTCCCGCCGCCCCCGTAACATTCCGTTGAAGTGACTCCGCGCCTCAGCAGCCGTCATGTCATGACGAAGCGGTCTGGCGACGATCGGTGCTCGGAACTGCCGCAGCTGATACTGCTTGAGCAATGTTATCAGCAGACACGAATGTTTGTGTGCACTTTGTTCTTGATGGAGGCGCGGGGCTGGCAGAAGAAGTGCCCCTACCTGCCACACGGACTGAAGCTATTCACGGCGGCAGAGCACGAACGTCGTCCCGGTAGTCAATCAGCTTTTCTGACGTTTGCCCGGTGTGGCCGGATCTTCGGTGATGACGGTGAAATCCGGCGCGCTGCGTGTTTCGGGACTGGCCGCGAGATCCGTGATCACCATGGTGGTTCCCGGGTGCAACGTGTGCGCGATGCGTCTGATGCCCGGCGCGTCCAGATATTCAATCCGTCCCAGGACCGTGCTGGACCAGAGGTCGACGGTAACGCCGTCCTCGGGGTGGCCACTCAGCCCGAACGCGGTCCACTTGTAGGAATAACCGTCAGGGGACGGTCCGATCAGCGAGAACAGATGCGTCCCCAGCGGCTTGTCCGGATTGTTGACGTTGATCGGCGTTTCGAAGGTGACAGCACCGTCGACCATCAGATAGGCCTTGCGGTCCCCTCCCGACACCAGGGCACCCGGCTTTCCCTGCGCCCTCTTTTCTTTCGAGGGACGAGGTTTTTGCAACGGCTCGGGCGCTGTTCGCGCCGCGAGAAGGCGGATGTGTGCCCCCGGGTTGCCGCTAGCTGTGGTCAAGCGTTTCGGCTTTTGCCTGAATGAGGATCATGTCGCCTGATTGTCGTGTAGCGGTGCTATTCGTGAATGAACGCGAGCGGGGATTGATTCGCGTGCCTGCTGGACGAGCACTAGCGATTCCATGCGCGGCCTCGGTCGTCATCGCTCTGTCATTGGAATCTGTTAGGTCTGCGTACATGGGAAGTGCCTCGATGAGTGAGGAAAGCCCGGAGCGGCGCTTTCGCACTTTGTTTATCTCCGACGTCCA
>JBATYU010000020.1:0-3125 GCA_049674245.1 Bradyrhizobium sp.
GCACCAACCTTGCCTGTGTAGCTCGAGAGTGCTACACACGACGCAGTGGAAGCGATAGATCGACGCCCGTAAGCCTCTGATACACAAAGGCTTCTGGGACGGTGGCGGAGCGGCCAGTCGGCCGCGAACCATTCTCTGGGGCGAAATCCCTGATATGCAGGGGATGAACAGGGAATTTTCGCAAAATCAGACGTTCCAGACCCAATCTTCCGCCCGCAAACCACGACAATCACAGGATTTTTTCCGAAATTCCCTACGTAGCAGATCAGGGAATTTTCAGCCCCGATCAGGGAATGAATTTCCTTCTGCAGGTAAGCGGTAAGCGTCGCGTGAGCGCACATCTTACGGGGGCGTGGTTTGGTGCGATCCTTGGCCGATGCAGTCTCGGTGAGGGGAGGATCAGATGGCGCCGCTGCGAGCGGAAGAACGCGATGGGGTCAGAGCATTTTGGTGCGGGCATTTTGAAGCCTGGGAGCTTAGTGGCCTGACCCAGCGGGAGTATTGCTCACAACACGGGATATCGCTGAAGAGCTTCGGCAACTGGCGCGGTCAGCTGAAGCGGGAGGCGATGGCCGGTCCGCATGCACGATGGGGCCGCTATCCCAGGCTCAGACCTAGGTCTGGACCTATGGCTGGACCTATGCCCAAGGAGCACCCGGCGGACTTGATTCCGCCTCGTGGCGGGCGGCGGCAGTTCAGCGAGGAGGTCAAGCGGCGCATTGTTGAAGAGACCTGCCAGCCGGGCGCCTCCGTGTCGGCGGTGGCCCGCCGGTATCGTGTCACCACCAGTCTGCTGTTCCGATGGCGCGCTGCCCTTGGGGTGGGGCCGCTGCCGGAACGCGCCAAGTTTCTGTCCGTGCAGGTCACCGACAGCGGTCGTGACGCGCTGGCACGACCATCCCAGGTCGATCAACCGGTCCCCGCGCCCATCGTCGTCGAACGCCCGGTCCCCGGCGTTGAGATCGAGCTGGTCGGCGGGCGGCGGGTACGCTTTGACCGCGATACCGATCCGGAGACCATGAAGCGGGTGGTTTCGATGCTGGAGGGGACCGCGCCATGATGATCATCCAGCCCGGCGTCAAGGTTCACTTGGCCGCCGGGTTCACCGACCTGCGCCGAGGCCTTGACGGCCTCGCTGTGATGGTGGAGCAACTCCTGGAACAGGACCCCTTCTCCGGACACATGTTCGTGTTCCGTGGGAGAAGGACCGACATGATCAAGATCCTCTTCTGGGATGGCACCGGCCTCTGTCTCTTTACCAAGCGGCTCGAGGATGGATGCTTTCCATGGCCAATCGCTTCCGAGCAGGATGTCACGGTGCCGATCTCATCTGCTCAGTTGTCCATGCTACTCGAAGGCGTTGATTGGCGCCGGCCGGAACGCAGGTGGCGTCCGGCCGCGGCCGGCTGACGCCGACGCTCAAGAAACTACCGCCGAATCGCAACAAGTTGTTGGTGCCGATTCGCAATGAGCGTAGAATCGCTCATGCGATTCGATCTAGCGAATCTGCCGCATGACACAGTCCTGTTGCACCGGCTGGTGCGTGATCTGGTCACCGAGAAGAACCGGCGAGACAGCGAGATCGAGAAGCTCTGCCTCATCATCCGCCAGCTCCGGCGAGGCCAGTTCGGTCGTCGCTCGGAGCGGCTTGATCCTGGGCAACTGCACCTCGGGCTCGAGGAACTCGATGCCGATATCGGCCGGGCCGAATCCGGGCATGCCATTCCACCGACCTCCGGCAGCAATACCGAGGACAGAAGACCGCGCCTCGCCTTTCCGGAGCACCTGCCTCGCGACGAGGTCACGCTGGATTCCGATCGCTCCACCTGCTCGACCTGTGGTGGGCCCCTTCATGAGATCGGGATGACGACATCCGAGATGCTGGACTGGGTTCCAGCCTCGGTGCGCGTCATCCGCATCTGCCGCCCCAAGCATGGCTGCCGGGTTTGCAGGACTATCCACCAGGCTCCCGCTCCGGAACGGCTGATCGCCAAGGGCATGGCCACACCGGGGCTCATCGCCCAGGTTCTGGTGAACAAGTACTGCGATCATCTCCCGCTCTACCGTCAGACCCAAATCTTCGCCCGGCACGGCGTCGAGTTGGACCGCTCGGCGCTCGCGAACTGGGTCGGTGGGGCCTGCTGGTGGCTCGAGCCGTTGCATCGGCTGCTGGCCAAGAGTGTCTTCGCCTCGTCCAAGCTCTTTGCCGACGACACGCCGATCCCCGTGCTCGATCCGGGCCGAGGACGAACCAAGACCGGCCGGCTATGGGTCTATGCCCGGGATGATCGACCCTGGGCTGGCCTGGATCCACCGGCGGCCGTGTACTTCTACAGCCCAGATCGCAAGGCAGAACGCCCTGCCTCTCATCTAAGCGGGTTCCGTGGTGTTCTGCAGGTGGACGGCTATGCGGGTTTTGAGCGGCTGACGGCCAGTGGATCGGTCGTGCTCGCCGCCTGCTGGGCCCATGTAAGGCGCAGGTTTTACGAGTTCCACCAGGCCACGGGGTCGCCTATTGCAGCCGAAGCGTTAGGCCGCATTGCTGATCTCTATAAAGTTGAAGCTTCTATCAGGGGTAAGACGGCGATCGAGCGTAAGCTGTTCCGAGGCCGTGACTCACAGCCCATCGTCGAGGTCATGAAGCCCTGGCTCGAGCAGGAACTGAGCCGTATTCCACCCAATGGCACTCTTGCCGACGCCATCCGATACGCCCTCGCCCGCTGGCCGGCCCTCTGCCGATTCCTCGACGATGGCCGGATCGACCTCGACAACAATCCCGTCGAGCGCGCCATCCGGCCCGTGGCGATGGCGCATTCATTGTGCTCCCCCTTCCCAAGTATCTGTAAACATTGAAGGCTGCTTATCCGAGTCGAGGCGACACGGACGACCGTAACGAGCCAGCCGCTCCTTCACTCGTTCGCTCTGCAGATCGGCTTCTCTAATCTGGTACGGGGCGCCGGGCACGACCTGGTCCGCCCGTAGGATTCCGTCCTTGATGAGGCGGCGAATGGCATGATTGGTGACCCCGAGGAGCTTCGCCGCTTCCATCATCGTCAACCACTCGCCATTCTTCTCCGCGGATCGATAGGCGTGGATCCCGCGCACCCTTCTGAGCGAGCTGACAC
>JBATYU010000021.1:0-2470 GCA_049674245.1 Bradyrhizobium sp.
TGCCTCTTGGGCAAATGCCGGCGCTGTATGTTAATCTGATGCCGAAGGACTAGGATCTCAGCTACCAACGAAGCTCGCGACCGGAACAACCGGACCAGCGCCGCCCAAATAAGGCTGCAAGCCTCCCTCATAGAACAGAAGGATTGCGTGATTCTGCCTCAGATGTCAGCCCGATTAGGTTTACGACAGGGACCACTCCGCTTGGGCCCCGGCCACGACATTGATGCGCGAGCTTTAGAGATTTGAAATCTGCAAAAGCCTGCGGTCGCCGATCCAAGTTCTGGCAAGGTCAGCCTCGGCCTTGCGGGCCGCGGCGGTTTCGCCACGTGCCTTATGTAGTTCCGCCAGTCCGTAGTACGACCAGCCGTTGGACGGCGCCCGGCGAAGCGCAAGCTCAAATTGCTGCTTCGCCTCGGCATAGCGGCCAGCCTGCAGCAGAGCGGCAGCAAGGGACTGCCGGATCGGATAGTACCAGTATGGCGGTTCCGTATAGCGCAGTGCGTCCTGCAGCTCAGCCGCCCGCTCGAACTGCGCGATGGCGGTGCGTTTGTCGCCTTTGGCCTGGGCCACCCGCGCCAGGATCAATGTGCGCGCGATGCGAAACACCTCCTGTGCGGGGACATTTGATTCCTTCAGCAACTTAAAGTCCGAATTGCGCTCCAGCGTCTCGATTGCATTGGCCGCAGCCGTCGCGCCGGCGAAGTCGCGGCGCGCCGCCAGCGCCACGCCGCGCGCATAGAGCCACGTCGCCTTGACATAGGGGATGTCGTCGCCGGGATCTGGCAGGGCGAGGATCGTCTCGGGCGTGCTGAACTGGGCATGAGCGAAATACGGCGCTGCCTTGACGGGCTGTACCAGCGCAATGCCACGGGCGGCCTCGTCGGGAATTAGCTTGCCCAGCTTCTCTGCGGCGGCGATCACGGTCTGGCCGTCGCCGGCCATTTGCGCCGACGCCATCACGAAGTGAACATTGTGCGGATAGTAGCCCATCCGGTAGACGCCGATCGGTGCGTTGGTGTCGGCCAGGTATTTTTCATCGACCTTGACCGCAGTCTTGTTGTCCTCCAGCGCGTCGAGATAACGACCCACCCGATAGTAGATGTGGCTCGGCATGTGTACGAGATGGCCGGCACCGGGGATCGCGCCGCGCAATTGGTCGGCATAGGCCTCGGCCCGCTTGGGCTGGTCCGACGCCTCGACGGCGTGGATGTAGAGGTGGATCGCACCGGGATGGTTCGGATTGCGAGCCAGCACGCGCTCCAAAGTCGGTACGATCGGCACACTCTGCGGGTTGGGTTCGCGGCCGCCCGGCTTCCAATAGTCCCAGGGGCTGAGATCCATGACCGACTCGGCATAGAGCGTGGTGATTTCATCGTCATCGGAAAACTGCGAGGCAACCTTGGCCATTTCGGCCGCGTAGGCCGCGTCGAACGGTGCGCGCGGGGCCTTCGGATCGCTACCGTAGCGCGCCACGAGCGCGCCGATCAGCGCCTGCTCGCGTGGGGTTGCCTTGCCGGCAAGCGCTTTCGCCTTTTGCGCGGCAGCATAGGCCGGTGCGACCGCATCCTCCTGCATCGGAAGATTGATGTTGGGACCGAGCACCAGCGCCTCGCCCCAGAAGCACATGGCGCAATCGGGATCGAGCTTCTGCGCCATGCGGAACGCACGCTGCGCCTCGCCGTGATTGAATGCGTAAGCAAGACGGAAGCCCTGATCGAAATAAGACTGCGCGCGCTCGTTCGCGGTTGTGATCTTGTAAGTGATGGAGCCGAGGCCGGGCCACAGCGGCGGCTCGGATTCCGCGAACGCTGGCGCGGAGCTGGCTGCGCTCATCTCGGCGCGTGGCACTTCTGTCTGTGCCAGGCGAAGCATCATGTTCGGCAAGGCGGTTGTCGCCGGCGTGTGGCAGACCGGAAAATCCGGGCCAACCAATGGCGCCGATATGTCCACGGCGGTTGCGCCCGCACCCGCGAGGGTAACGATGTTCCCAACCAGCAAGGTCGCCAGTGCAGTGCCGCCGAGTGCCGCAGCTCCCGCGGAAACCAATAGCCTTTGCGATCTTGTGAATGTTGCCATGTCGTACTCCAAAATCGGACGGAGGAAAAATCTGCCGAATCTGAGATCCAACCGGTCGCACTGAGCGGGATCCGAAGCAGACCTCAGATCACGAATTTTGAGACCTTTCCGGCCCCTTCTGCAAGACGTTGCAATGCGCGTACGCTGCGACATTTGAGCGTCAGACAAAGGATACTCTGAGCCACGTTGGGTCAGCCGTGCTGTTCATTTCTGCTCCGGGTCCAAAAGCTGACCTGGGCGTCAAGCGCGGGAACGTCTGTTTTCTACCCAACGATCGGGATAGGGGGGAGCCTCGCGGCTCCGCCCCTCCCACACCACCGTACATACGGGTCCGTATACGGCGGTTCGAGAAGTTACGCTAACGCGCTTCGATCAAATGATTCGACTCGTGTTG
>JBATYU010000022.1:0-2336 GCA_049674245.1 Bradyrhizobium sp.
AAGCCCTCGATGTGGAAGTGATGCTCGGTAAAGCTCACCGAATCGTAGCCGAGATCGTCGGCAAGTTTGACGAGTTCGGTCAATTCTTTCAACATACGCTGGTAGAGCTCCGGCCGCGTCGCAGCCATGCCCGCCTCGATCTCGGCGCGCGAGCCGACGCTCGGCAGGCAAAATATTGATGCTTTCATTTGCTTCCTTCCCGTCCGTTTTCGGCTGTTGATTTGAGATAATCATCGATAAAACGATGATGACCCGCACGGGCCCGGCTTGCGGCGAGCGCGATCGCCTTTGCGGCACGCAGGGCATGGGCCGTCAACGTTCCTTGCAGACGAAGCCTCTCGCCTCGCATCAGAACCTACCCCCGCCGCATCACCATCGCCGATCCCGTGCCGGGCATCGCCCAGCCGAGATTGGCTGATACCTCGGCGTTCCTCACCTGGCGGCAACCACCCTCGCGATAATCGTAGGTGTGCTGGCGCCTGCCATCGGGCCCGATCGGACAGCTATCGTCCACATCGTGGCGGAGCTGGCGGACGTTCTCGATCACCATGGCAATGCCGTGGGTGTAGCCCTCACAGAGATGGCCACCCGATGTGTTGTTCGGCCTTTTTCCGCCGAGCATGATGGTACCGTCCGAGACATAGTGACCGCCCTCGCCCTTCTTGCAGAAGCCGTAATCCTCGAGTTGCAGCATGGTGGTGAAGGTGAAGGCGTCATAGGAGCCCGTGAGGTCGATGTCCTCCGGACTGACGCCGGAATTCGGCCAGAGGATGTCCTTGGCGTAATGGCCGGCAACGGTGGAGATCGGCCCGACCTGGTAGTGCATGTCGACCCGCGGCTTCGAGCAGCGGCCCACGACACCGCGGATCCGCACCAGCGGCTGCTTCAGGTCTTTCGCACGCGCGGCCGTGGTCACGATGATGGCATTGGCGTTGTCTGTCTCGACGCAGCAGTCGAGCAGGTGAAGTGGCTCGCAAATTATGCGGCTGTTGACGACATCCTTCACCGTGAGGCGCTTCTTGTAGTAGGCTTTAGGATTGTTCGAGGCGTGATGGCTATGGGCAACGCGGATGTGAGCGACCTGCTCGCCGGTGGTGCCGAATTCGTACATGTGGCGCATGAAGGTCGGCGCGAACGACTGTCCCGCGCTCTGCCAGCCATAGGCGCGGCTGTGTAGCGCGTCGCCTGAGAGGGGAGCCGCGGCGCGTACGCCGGTGCCACCGATCCGCACCTGCGAGAAGCCGTTCATCGAGCGGAAGATCACCACCGTCTTGCACATGCCGGCCTCGATTACGCCGATCGCGATGCCTACCAACGCCTCGGTCGATGATCCCCCACCGAACACGTCCATGTAGAAATTGAGCCGGATGCCGAGGTCGCCGGCGACGAATGGCGAGAACACCGAGTCGTTCGATTGATACGACAGCATGCCGTCGATCTCGGAGGCTTTGAGTCCCGCATCGAGCATGGCGTTGCGCACCGCGATTGTTGCAAGCGCCCGGGTCGTCATGTTCGAGCCGCGGGTATAGGCGGTTTCGCCGACGCCGACGACGGCGTACTTGTCGCGCAAGAACTTCGGCGTGGTGGCGTCGACGTCTTCTTTCGGCAGGGGCATTTCCTGAAACTCCCGATCGGATCCTTCTTTGTTGCTTCCCCCGGTCCTGTTCTAGCGCCTTATTGGGGATGGTGCATAGCTTCGTCCATCTGACTCCTTACGACCGCCTCGGCTTCGTCGGGATTTCTGCCTCTACTAACGAAATCCACATGATGTGATCTGAAAGAATTGGAAATCATCGATACGTCAACCGAAGTGGAAAGCTAGTCTACAAACGCTCGTGCGGTCGCGGCACGAACAAGACGCAGCCTTCCGGGCCTAGGATGTTGTGTAGCTCCTCGGCGGGCCGTCCAGCGAAAAAGTGGAACGAACAACCTTTTTCACGACCGTCCGGCGCTAGAGCACAAACGGAGGTCGGGTCGTCCAGCTTTGTGTTCGGCCATGTTTGTATTGCCCCGGAGCACTTAGTCCATCGGCGAGCCATCAATCTGCTCGCCACCGCTGACGAAGTAATCGAATGGCGATGCGCTTTGCTGCGGTGCACGAGTCCGCAGTTGGCACATCTGTATGGACCGGCCGTGCGTTGCAAGTCGAATATGACGGTCTGGAGATAATTGGTCTTGCTCATCTGTATTCGGCCCTTTGAAGGGGGCAATTGCTCCCGGCCATCACGGATATCCGCGCGCACCCGATCTCATTCGCGTCTAGGCCCTTGAAGGCCGTATGTGCCACCAGATCACGGATGTGACGGTCAGACCGTTTCTCCATCTCCTCCATCCAA
>JBATYU010000023.1:0-2420 GCA_049674245.1 Bradyrhizobium sp.
GGTATTGTTAAGGGAATCTGCGGTATCGTGCTGCAGCATCTCAAAAGCCTGTTGGGGCGTAGCCAAGCGGTAAGGCAGCGGATTTTGATTCCGCCATTCGGAGGTTCGATCCCTCCCGCCCCAGCCAATTGAAATCACTCAGCAATCACACTTTGTTCAGGGCCTTCATTCTGAACGCTTTTTTGCTGCTCATTCTGAACGTCTGTCGCCATTTCGTTCGCCAACCTGTGTGCGTGCCGCTTGCGGGTGGCCGCGAGCACGCGCTTCTCGGTGCGCTTGGCGTAACCGATGTAACTTTGCTGCGTCCGGTGCGCTGACAGCGCGCGGCCCTGTCCGTCGGTCAGCTCCGCTTCCTCCAATTCTGTCATGCCGCCGTGACGGCAGGCGTCGAAGGTAAAGTGCGACGGCAATTCTAGCTTCACACGCATGCGCTGCACCTTGTGTTGCATCGTGCTGAAGGCGAACGGCTTGGCCTTACCCTTCTCGACCTCGTACAGGATCATCGGGGTGCCGAGACGCTTTAAGCGCGAGAGCACTTCCTCGGCCTCCTCGTAGAACTTAACCTCGCCCTCTTCGAGCGGGTGATCGACGATCTCGCCGGTCTTGTGGTGCTCAATGCGGATCGTCGGTTTGGGTCCCGTGCGATAACCGCTCCACTTAATGTGCCCGGCAATGACGTTTTCGGGGCGCTGCAGCCACTCGAAGCAGATCACGGCGACCGCCGCCGCCTCGACCTCGCCGTGCTCGATGCAGCCATTCGCAAAGGTGTAGACCTCGTCTCGCGTCACGGCCGGCTTTTTCTTTTTCACGCGGGTTTTCATGGTGACGCCGACCCAGGGATTTGGAACGTCCTTCGAAAATTCGTCGGGGAAGAGGCGACGAACCACGCGCCAAGCCTTACGGCAGAGCACGACCAGCTTTTCGCCAGTCCTAAGGCGCTCGCCGTCCTCGCGCTCGATGAATTTATCGTAGAGCTTGTCGGCGGCGCGCGGCGTGATGGTCTTCACAGGGCGATCGCCGATGCGATCACCCTTCTTGGTGAGCGTGTTGCAGACCCGATCCATCGCCCATTCATAGTCGTCGCGCGAACGCACTCCGACCTTATCGAGATAGGCCCTGCTGATTTTGTATTCTCGAAACAACCAATCAACTGTGCCGTACTTAGGCATGTTGGGCGCGCTGATCGGGAGCCCCTTGCGCTGCGTGTCCCACTCATCGAACTGGCCGTTCAACACGCTGGCGCGCTTGGTCATCACGGCAAAGTCGGTGCCAAGCGGCTCGTTCTCGACCGAGCACTTCAGCTTCCGGTACTTGGTCGGCACATTGTAGTAGTAGGCCGTCTTGCCGCCCGCGAGCTGTTTGGGAATGACGTGCCGGGGCAATTGCACGGTCACAAATCCTCGGCGAGATCGTTTTGCACCATGCTTGGCGCTATCGCTGCGTCCAGATCGTCGATCAACCATAGCCGCCTACGCCCTTCTGCCACGCGAGGCAGAGGATAATCCTTCCCGACCCGTTTGAGGAAGTCTTCTACGGTCGTCTCCCCGCAATATCCTGCGGCCATTGCGGCGGACATGCGGCGCGGCCAGCAGCCCGAGGGAATGATTGACGGACGGCTTGAGCGCGTCAAAAATCAATCCCTCATGCGTCCTCGAGCAACGTGTTCACCCGCCACTAAACGTGCGCGTCGCATTGCTTGCCTGTCCCAAAAGGCCTGTACCGTGATCCAGCGATCCAATAGACCGAACCATCAGAGGGTCAAGATCTTCTGCCGGGAAGTCTATTTTTTGCAGAGAGGGCATTTGGTGACCCTGGCGCAGAAAAAGGATCATTGACCCCAGAACGGCGTTGTCGGAGATGACTGTCGCCGACCTCGAACCTACATCGTCATCATTAGAGCGACTGCTGGTCCCAGTGACGGCATGGATACTGGAGGCGGCGATGGTAAGGTCGACGCTGAAACGCATCCTGTTGCAGAGTCTCTTGCTGAAGCCTGGTTTGAAGGATACCGGCCTCATTAGATCTCATCGAATTCGCGTTTCGGACGCCAGGTGACGGGATCTGCGATCCAGCGGTTGATGTCGGATTCATGCCAGCCGGTCCCGTTGGTGCTGATTTTGAGCTGAGCCGGGAACGTGCCCTCGGCGATCTTGCGGTAGATGGTGGACCGGGACAGCCCGGTCCTAGCGAGGACGGTTTTCAAACGGATGATACGGTCTGGTTCGCGCATGGCCACGCTGGCTCCTGCTGGCTGTTTCTGACTGCTGCTGGTCCAGACAGGAAAAGCCGTTGCGGGCGCGCAAGAGAGTTTTCGCGTCGCCGTGCTGTGGCGTAGAGCCGGCGGAAAACAGGATGGGTCAAATTCCGAGGCCCCGGCCTCTACCGAGGTCGATGCCATGGGCGAAAGCCAATTCGTGGCC
>JBATYU010000024.1:0-1565 GCA_049674245.1 Bradyrhizobium sp.
CTCTCGGCACGCACCGGCCACGCCGCCTGCGTTGCCGCGGCAAGATGATGCTGCGCCGGCGCCGCCAACACCGCGCGTTCCGGAATATGGGTGTCCTGCGGCAGGTGCACGACCACGCGCTTACCGCCGATGCGCGCGGCGATGCGGTCGATCAGATCAGCCAGTTCGTCATTGTCATGGATATTGGCATCGAGATCGCGCTGCTGCTGCACGACGATCTCGGTGCGGCTTGCGGACAGACGAATGAGATCGAAGCCGAAACCGGGATCAAGCGGATCATTCAGGGCCTCTAGCCGTTCGCGAAACAGCCGGTCGATCACTTGAGCCCTGGTCACCGGCTGTCCGGTGTCGACCACAATTGCGCGCACCGCGCCGTCGGTGCGGAAAAAACTTGCTTCCAGCCGCCGCGCGCCCTTGCCCTGCTTGGCCATCGCCGTGACCAGCATGTGCGCCAGTTGCGACAGCGTCCTCGAGATCACGCCATCGGTCGCCACCGGTTCGGCAAAGCGCTTCTCCACGATGTAGTCCGGCAGCGGCTTGCGCGGACTGATCGGCGCATCGCCCTCGCCCAATGCGTGCGCCAGCAGGGTCGTGAAGCGGCTGCCGAAGCGCGCGGTGATTTCATAAGGCGCGCGCGCTGAGACATCGCCGATGGTTTTCAACCCGGCGCGGCGCAGGCCACGGGTGATGGCTTCATCGGCGCCGAGCGCGGACACCGGTAGCCTCTTGACTGCTTCGGCTTCCTCGCCGTCCTCCACGATCTTACTGGGGCCAGCGCGCGTCAGCGTGCGGGCGCAGATCGACGTGCCGGCGATGGCCGCGCTGACGACAAAACCTTGGCCGGTCAGCGCGCCGCATATCATTCGCATAAGTGCGGCCTCGCCGCCGAACAGATGGGCGCAGCCGGTGATGTCCAGGAACAGGCCATGCGGCGGATCGAGCGCCACCAGCGGCGTGAACCGATCGCACCAGTCGGCGATGTCGCTCAAGATTTTGGCGTCCGCCACCTCATCGGCATCGAACACCGTCAACTCGGGGCAGATGGCGCGGGCATTGGCGAGCGGCAGCCCGATCTCAAGGCCATGTCGCGCCGCCGCGTCGTCGAGGGCATAAAGCAGCAGCGCGTTGTTTTGCTTGGTGACGACGACGCTGGGCGTTTTAGCCAGCTCGGCGCCGCTGTTCCCCGCGAGTTGACGCTTGATGCGGTCGATGGGCAGGCGCGGCAGCCACAGGCTGAGGATACGCCGCTGGTTCCGCGAAAAGGCACTCATCACATTTCCATTCCATGATCCATCGCCCAACAGGGCCATGACGATTGCGAACGAGCTCGGCGTCGAACACCGGCGCGCCCCACGCGCTCCAGTCTGCGGAAGGCGGCGAATGCGCCGCGCGCACGATCCATCTGGTCTCCGCCGTCGAGGGTTTTTGCTGCGCCGCCACCCGCAGCAAGAGGCCGGTGACGCCGGAGGCCTGCGCTGTCAGCGTCAGCTTGCGGCTGGCGACAAGATCGAGCTGCCGCACCTCGCCCCAGACTTCCAGCACGACAGCGCCGACCGCATCGCAGG
>JBATYU010000025.1:0-5579 GCA_049674245.1 Bradyrhizobium sp.
TTGGGCGTACCAGCGCTTGATGTTCGGATAATCGTCCAAGGTAAAACCTTGCGCCTTGTGCGTCATGGTCCAGGGGAAGCAGGCGATGTCGGCGATCGAATAATCGCCGGCGACGAAGCTGCCGGTCTTGCCCAATTGCACATCAAGCACGCGATAAAGCCGCGCCGCCTCGTCGCGGTAGCGCTCGATCGCATACGGGATCTTCTCCGGCGCGTAGAGCGCAAAGTGGCCGTGCTGGCCGAGCATAGGGCCGAGCCCGCTCATCTGCCACATCACCCATTGAATGACTTTTGAACGGCCGCGCATATCCTTAGGCAAAAAGCGGCCGGTCTTTTCTGCGAGATAAATCAGGATCGCGCCGGTTTCGAACACCGAAAACGGCCCGCCGCCATCTGACGGCGCATGGTCGACGATCGCCGGGATCCTGTTGTTCGGGCTGATCGCGAGAAATTCCGGCTTGAACTGGTCGCCGGCGCGGATATTGACGGGAATGACCTTATAGGGGACCCCCAGCTCTTCCAGCATGATCGAGATTTTCCAGCCGTTCGGCGTCGGCGCGTGGTGCAGGTCGATCATGGCATTCCCTGATAAAATGGCGCGCCGGACCAGCATGATCCCGGCGACTTTTGTTGTTCTGTACCTCGACCATAAGACATGGCAGACAGGCGCTCAATCATAACCGTCCGGGAGGCTCCCATGCTGTTTCCGACCACCATCGCAGGCTCATTGCCGAAGCCGGAATGGCTGGCCGAGCCCAACACGCTGTGGGCACCCTGGAAATCCACAGGCGACGAGCTCGCCCGCGCCAAGCGCGACGCCACCATGCTGGCGGTAAAGCTCCAGGAGGATGCCGGCGTCGATATCGTCACCGAGGGCGAGCAGGCGCGCCAGCATTTCGTCCACGGCTTTCTGGAAAAGATCGAGGGCATCGATTTCGCCCACAAGGTCGAGATGGGCATCCGAAAGGATCGCTACAAGGCGATGGTGCCGCAGGTGGTGGCGCCGTTGCGGTTGAAGGGCCGCGTCCATGCCGATGAAGCCCGCATTGCCCGCACCCACACCGCGCGCAAGCTCAAATTCACCCTGCCCGGCCCGATGACCATCATCGATACCATCGCTGACAAATACTACGGCGACCGGGTGAAGATGGCGTTCGCCTTTGCCGAGTTGCTCAACCAGGAAGCCAAGGCGCTAGAGGCCGACGGTATCGACGTCATCCAGTTCGACGAGCCCGCGTTCAATGTCTACATGGACGAAGTCAAGGGCTGGGGCATCAAGGCACTGGAGCGCGCCGCCGAAGGCCTGACCTGCACTACCGCCGTGCACATCTGCTATGGCTACGGCATCAAGGCCAACACCGACTGGAAGCAGACCCTGGGCAACGAGTGGCGGCAGTACGAAGATATCTTTCCGGCGATCGACAACAGTTCGATCCAGCAGGTCGCGATCGAATGCCGCAATTCGAAGGTGCCGCTGGAACTGCTCGCCCTGCTCAAGGGCAAGGTGGTGCAGGCCGGCGTGATCGACGTCGCCAGCGACACCGTCGAGACTGCGGAGGACGTCGTGAACGTGATCGACGCGGTGTCGAAATTCGTGCCGAAGAGCAACATCGTCGCGACCACCAATTGCGGCATGGCGCCGATGCGCCGGGAGATCGCCGAAGCCAAACTGATGGCGCTCGGCGCCGGCGCGATGTTGGCAAGGCAGCGGTTGGGGTGATGCTTGCTTGGTCGCGAGTAACAGTGCCGGTCGCCGTCGCGTTGCTGGCCGCGATATTGGTGCCGGCACGCGCCGACGAACGGGCAAAACTCAACGCTTGCCAAGCGCTGGTCGACCGCGCGGCGCAGTCGCAGAACGCGGGTGCAGCGACCAGGCCGGACGATTCGGAACTCTTGCGATGCCGGCAAATCATCCGCGAGTGGACGCTGCGGGATTCGCGGATGAGTGTCGACGAGCAGGGCCGGCCGCTGCGTTAGGATCCCGCGACGCGGTGCGCGCTTGGATGCAGCGTCGGCCGATAGCCCGCGCCAAATGCCCGCAACGTCGATGGCGGCGTCAGCTGCATCGCGTCTTCGAGCGCGGTCTTGGTTTGCTGATAGCCCGCCGGCGACCAGAGCAACGCCCTGCCCTGCACGATCAGGTAGCTTGCGGCTCCCTGCTGCACCATCGCGCCATCAGGCAATCGTTCCGGCGGCATCGGCAACGGATGCAGGCGCTTCTTGCCATGGTCCAGCCGTTCCCGGTGCAACACGGCATCGATGTCGGGCGCCAGAACGTTGGCGACACGATTGCTCTCTTCCCATGCGGCACGAAAGCGGTTGGCATCGTCGCGGCGGCAATAGAAACAGGGGCGATGCCCTGCTGCGAATGCGGTGGCTTCATCAAGGAAGAATAGCTCGGTCCAGCTTCGGCCGCCCATCACCTTGCGCCGCCGTCCCCTGAATTCGCAGACACAGGTCAGCCACGCCGGGCTCGCCCAGCGCTTCCTGAGCAGGGTTTTGGTGGCGGGATCGTGGATGATGCCGCGGTTGCCGGTGAACATGCCGCGATGCACTGTGGCGATGATGTCACCGGTGGGAGTGACGCGATTTTGCAGAGGCATGGGGCCTACCAGTTCACCGCCTCAACCACGGCCGCGAATAGCGAATAGCACGCCCCCTATTCGCAACTCGCCATTCGCTATTCACCCATCCTACGCCCCGTCGCGGATCGGCGGCTGGAACGACAGCGCGGTGTCCCACGGAAAGTGAATCCAGGTGTCCTGCGACACTTCGGTGATGTAAGTGTCGACCAGCGGCCGTCCCTGCGGCTTGGCGTAGACGGTCGCGAAATGCGCATCGGGCATCATGTCGCGGACGAGCCGTCCGGTCTTGCCGGTGTCGACGAGGTCGTCGACGATCAACAGCCCCTTGCCGGTGCCGCCGCCGAGTTTGGCGGTAGCGGCCGAAATGCTCTTCAGTACTTTCAGGTCGCCCTGCTGGGTGTGATCGTAGCTCGCAACGCAGACCGTATCGATGATGCGAAGGCCGAGCTCGCGCGCCACGATCGCCGCCGGCACCAGGCCGCCGCGGGTGATCGCGACCACGGCATGAAACGGCCCGACTTCGTTGAGCCGCCAGGTCAGCGCCCGGCAATCCCGGTGAAACTGGTCCCATGAGACCGGAAAGGCCTTGCCTGCCCGTTCCTGGGCGATGAGGTCTGAGCTTTTTTCAACCATGCTGTTTCCGCTTCGATAAGATCAATTGTTGACGTGTTACCGTTCAGCCTATCCTGCGCCGTTCAGCTAGCAACGCTTCCTTCCGCACTCATCGGTCAGTGCTGGTCAGGAGTTTTGCCATCTCGCTTGTTCCCACCCATCCCGTCCGTTCGTAGAGCGGCTTCCCCATGCGCGTTGCGTGGAGCACGCCGTAGGACACGCCACGCCTCCGGAACTCGGCCTCTCCCAATTCCATCAGCATATTCCCCAGTCCCCGCTGCCGATACGATGATTCGACAAAAAGATTGAGCACATAGCCACGCTTGTCCTCTCGCGGATGCGACGGATGCGGCGGCCAATCGATCACCATCAATCCGATGCCAGCCACCGGCTCGCCGGCGTCCTCTACGACAAAGCCGAAGTAACTTCGGTCTTTCAGATGTGGTTGGAGCCAAATTCTGAAAGCAGCACTCATCGCCTTCAGGACATCCTCAGTCCTGCCCGGGGCATTCGATGCCCGAAACATTTCCTCGCGATGCCGACACACCAGTTCGAGATCGTCCGCGCGGACTGGCCTGGTCAAAATCATCGTTGCTATCGTGTGACGTTCAGCGATGCCAGCATCTCCTTGACCGCCCCCATCGCGGCATCGAGTTTTTCGGGATCGCGCGAGCGGACGACGAGATTGGTGTTCGGCTTCTTGTCCTCGTCCTGAAACGGATAACTGCCGATGATGGTGTCGGGATGCGCGTTGGCGATCGCCCGCAACGGCCCGCCGATGTCGCCTTCCCTGGCGTTGGCGCGAACCGATTGCGACAGCATCCGCAGGCCTGATTTGAGTTTGGGCGAGACGATGTCCATCATCGCCTGCATGATCGATGGCACGCCGGCCATGACAATAACGTTGCCGATCTTGAAGCCGGGCGCGAGGATCGTCGCGCTCTGGATCAGTTCGGCGCCGTCGGGAATCCGCGCCATGCGCAAGCGCGCCTCGTTCAGGTCCTGTGCGCCCCAGCGTTCCCTGAAGCGCGCCACCACTTCGGGGTGATGATCGATGCCGACGCCGAACGCCTTCGCTACGCTATCGGCGGTGATGTCGTCATGGGTCGGTCCGATACCGCCGGTGGTGAAGACATAGTCGTAGCGATGGCGCAGCGCATCAAGTGCTGCGACGATATCGGCCTCTTCGTCCGCAACGACACGGACCTCCTTCAGGTCGATCCCGATATTGGTCAGGTATTCCGCGATAAAGCCGATGTTCTTGTCCTTGGTCCGGCCGGACAGGATCTCGTCGCCGATCACCAGAATGCCCGCCGTGACGATCTCGCTCATAACCTCTCCCTAGATGTCGCTCGCAGGCCTTGCATCACCCTGCAACTGTGCCCCGACCTTGCCGAGGCAAGGCCTTGAAGTCACGGGGTTTTGCCGCCGAAATAGCCACCCGGCAGCCGCTTTTTCGGGCAACGTCCATGGCCAGTCGTATCAAACTCGTCCGGGTAATGCATATCGCGCTGGCCCGAGCCTTGCTACCATCCCTTTTAGTCATGCACTGTGCGTGCGCGACGTTCGAACACAGTCAGGTTCTATGGCAATTGCGTTCGATGAAATGAACGGCCCCGGCGGCGACCTCCGCCCGGCCTACCGCGAACTCTCCAGCTGGCTGAAGGAGACGCCGCCGGACGCTCTCGAATATCGCCGCCAGGAGGCCGAACTGCTGTTCCGCCGGATCGGCATCACCTTCGCGGTTTATGGCGACGCCGAAGCCCAGGAACGGCTGATTCCCTTTGACGTGATCCCGCGCATCATGTCGTCGAAGGAGTGGAGCCTTCTGGAGAGGGGCCTGAAGCAGCGGGTGCGCGCGCTCAACCTGTTCCTGCGCGACATCTATCACGGCCGCGACATCCTGCGCGCCAATATCTTCCCCGACGATCTGATCTTCCAGAATCCGGTATTCCGTCCCGAGATGAACGGCCAGAACGTGCCGCACGACGTCTATGTCCACATCGCCGGCATCGACATCGTCCGCACCGATCCGGAAAACTTCTTCGTGCTGGAGGACAATGCGCGCACGCCCTCCGGCGTGTCCTACATGCTGGAAAACCGCGAGATCATGATGCGGTTGTTTCCGGACCTGTTCGCGCGGCATCGCATCGCGCCGGTCGAGCGCTATCCGGACGAACTGTTGTCGGCGCTGCGCTCGGTGGCGCCGCAAAGCGCCGCGGCCGAGCCGACGGTGGCGCTGATGACACCCGGCGTCTACAACTCCGCCTATTACGAGCATTCATTTCTGGCCGACAAGCTCGGCATCGAGCTGGTCGAGGGCCGCGACCTCATCGTCAAGAACGACGAGGTGTTCATGCGGACCACCGAAGGCCTCAAACGC
>JBATYU010000026.1:0-10852 GCA_049674245.1 Bradyrhizobium sp.
GGGTTGCATTACGGCCGCGGTGCGAGCGGGTGGTGGCAACACGGTAATGGCGGATATGGATGGGTCGGCCCGCTGTTCTGGCCGTTCGCCTACTACGACCTTTACGATTATACGATGTGGGGTTACGGCTACGGCCCGTTCTGGGGCTACGGCTACCCTGACATCTACGCCGGCATATTTGCACCCTACGGCTACGGTGACCTGTCGGGTTATTTCTACTCGTCGCGGCGCTCGTCCGGTGGCCGCAATCTGGCGCTCGATCGCCTGGCGCAAATGTGTGGCGATGACAGAAGTGATATTGCCGGCCTGCCGATCGATCAAATCCAGCAAGTGGTCGAGCCGACCGAGCCGCAACGCGCCGCCCTTGATGATCTCGCCAACGCGTCGATCGCGGCCGCCCAGAAGATTCGGGCGGCGTGCCCGACACAGATGATATTGACCGCGCCGGGCCGGCTGGCAGCGATGCAGCAGCGTGTCGAGGCGATGATCGCGGCGGTCGCCATGGTGCAGCCGCCGCTCGAGAAATTCTACGGCCTGCTCAACGATGAGCAGAAGGCGCGGCTTAACGGAGTCGCTGAGGAACAGCGCAGGATATCCGCCGCCAAGGCGGCCAAAGGGTCGCTCATCGAGAGCTGCGGCGCCACGCCACCTGCCGCCATGCAATGGCCGACTGCGGAGATCGAGGCCAGATTGCACCCAACCGAGGCGCAACGCGCGAGCCTCGAGACGCTGCAGGACGCCAGCGCCAAGGCAGCGGACATGCTCAAGGCCTCGTGCCAGGCCGACGATGCGGTCACGCCACCCGCACGGCTCGCCGCGGCCGGCAAGAGGCTCGAGACCATGCTGCAATCCGTCAAATTGGTGAGCTCGGCGCTCGACGATTTTTATGCAACGCTGAGCGACGAACAGAAGGCGCAATTCGAGGCGATCGGCCCGAGGCGAACGTCGGAAGTAGATCGGCCCGAGATCAGGCAGGGATAAACTGGCAGGCGCCATGTGGCCGGCAGAGCGGGAAAATTCCGGCAGTCGATTTAGGTGTGCCGGCGGCATAGGCCGGTAGCCGCGAAAAGCGGCTCGCCGATCGCGCCACTCCGCTCTATGCTCGCGAATATTGCGGGGCGTGGCGATGCGGTGGTTCGGCAAGGACGAGCGCAAGGAAATCTGGGACGAAGCCATTCAATGGCCGATCGGTGACATCGAAGCGGCGGACAAGATCCGCAACATCTGCCGTTCCGCCGGCGATAGTGCCGGAAGGATCGCTGGCCTTGCCGGGCCGGCAGACAACAAGAAGCCGAATAACAAGAAACCGGATCACAACAAGGGCGACGACACCGAAAGGTACCAACGCGCCGCGAAGGCCGCGATGGAAATCGCCATGAAGATCTCGGATGACCTGATGCGCGATGCCGCCGTCAGGGAGATCGTGGAGCTATGCCTGAAAGCCAACGATACGAGGACGGCGCGGATCCTGTTTCGCGCGATCAATGCGGTGTCGATCAGGGAAGCGGTGCTGAGCGAGCATCCCGACCTGAGGCAGTGACGGCTAAGCGAAAGAAGTGTCCTCAGCCGGCCGCCAGCGCACGGACAGCTTCGTCCACGCTCAGGAAGACGCGGTCTTTCGGCAGGACATCGTAAAGATTGAACCGCTCGAACGCGGCTTGCGCGCGCGTCGATTCAAGTCGCGCCACCGCAACCGTGACGCCTTGCTCGCGGCACGCCTTAAGAAGCTCGAGCAGCACCTGCGCGGCGGTGAAGTCGATTTCCACCATGCCGCTGGCTTCCAGCACCAGCAGTTTGGGTTTCGGTGTCGACGCTTGCAGGATATTGAGCGCGTCGGCGCGGAAGCTTGGCGCGTTGAGAAACGAAAGCGGCGCGTGCAATCCAACGACCGCCACGCCGGGAAGGTGCTGGCCCGCCATGTGCGGATTGGCCGGCCACCAGATCGTCGTGCCCGGCACCAGCTCGAACACGACGAGCCGTGCGCGGGTGATGCTCCAGATGCCGTGTAACAGCGACAGCGTGATCCCCAATGCTGCGCCCTGTTGTATCGGTAGCACGACGATCAAGGCCGCGGTCGCGACGATCAGCAGGAATTCGGCTTTCGACTGCCGCCAGATCGCGGCGATCTGACGCGCGCGGATGATCCGCAGCGCCACGAACAACAGGATGCCGCCCAGCGCCGCATCGGGAACGTGCCGCAGCAGCGCGGTGCCGAATGCCAACAGTGCCAGCACGATGATCGCAGCGGAAAGCCCGGATAGCTGAGACCGCCCGCCGGTCTCGGACACGATGCTGGTTCTTGGCGGACTGGCGTTGACCGGAAATGCCCCGAACAGGCCTGCCAAAATGCTGCCGGCGCCGGCGCCGAGAAAATCGCGGTCGACGTCGGCGGGCTGGTCGGGATCGGACGGGAATGATCGCGTGGTGGCGGCCGTCTGCACCATGATGACGACAACGATCACGAAGGCGAGCGGCACCAGCCGCGCCCAGTGTTCCAGCGGGACTTCCGGAAAGGTCGGCGTCGGCAGCACTGCCGGAACCGTTCCGACCACGCGCACACCCTTGCTCTCGAGGCCGGCCCAGATCACCGCGGCGGTAGCTGCGGCCAGCCCAATCAGCGCGCCGGGGATCTTGGCGCTGATGGCCTCGGAAGCGAATACAACTGCCAATACGCCGAAGCCGATGCAGACGGTGAAGAGGTTGGCTTGGCCGAGTTGTTGGGCGAGGACACCGATGCGATTGAGCGTCGATCCGCCTGGCGAGGGCAGCCCAAGCACGCCCGGCATCTGCGAGACCAGGATATGCACGGAGATACCGGCAAGGAAGCCGACCGTCACGGGGATAGACAAGAGATCGGCGATGCCGCCAAGGCGGAAGATGCCGCTCGCCATCAGCATCACGCCCACCATCAGCGCCAGCGCGATGGCGAGCGCCTGATAGTCGGGCGAGCCGGCCGCCGCCAGAACCGCGAGCCCGCCGGCAAAAATTGGCGTGATGGTCGAATCGGCGCCGCATGACAGGAAGCGGTTGGCCCCGAATATCGCAAAACCCAGCGATCCCGCCATGAAGGCGAAAAAGCCGATCTGCGGCGAGAAGCCGCCGAGACGCGCGGTCGCCATCTGCTCGGGGATGGCGATCGCGGCAAGTGTGAGCCCGGCGATCAAGTCGCCCGGCAAAAAACTCGGCCGATAGGAGGCGAGCGAACGGAACAGCGGCCAGGCGGCGTCGGCCTTGTTGGAGACAGTTCGCGCCATTGGTCAGATTCCTCCCGCCCTTTCGGAAGGGAGAGATTACAGCATTTCCGGCCAAGGCAACGGGCGGCAATCGATAAACCGGCGGCGCGGACGCCTTGACGGTTTATCGACGGCCTATCGCTTCCGGTACAGCACCCGGAACTGCGGCGGCGTCGGCGAGACCATGATCTGCGCCGCCACCGGCAGCACCGTGATCACCTGCTCGGCGGCGATTTCGCGCCTGATCAATTCGCTGTTGAGCGCCTCGATCCTCGCTTCGGTGAAGAACTCGTCCACGAGGTGGATGTTCGAGAAGGTTGCAGGTTGCGGCGTTGCCATGATGTCAAATCCCCCTTGATCCAGATGAAGTTGCTCGTTAGAGCCTCGGTTCTGGTTGAATCAGAACCGAGGCTCTATTCTTTGTTTGACGCGTTTTCTTCACGCGAACCGGCATCCACCCCGCATCGGGTGCGGGGCAGGCTTTCGCTCGAAAACGCTATGGCTAATTCACTCCGCTGCTTGCGCCGCGGGAAGATCGCTGGCCGATAGTCCCATGCGGGTGGCGACGCCGATGCCGTAGTCCGGATCGGCGCGGTAGAAATGCGCCACCTGGCGTTTGACGATCTCCATCGGCACGCCGTCCATCGCGGCCTTGATGTTGTCGAACAATTGCTCCTTCTGGTCGGCGCTCATCAGGCGGAACAGGTCGCCGGCCTGGCGGTAGTCGTTGTTGCCGTCGCGGTGGTTGTAGCGGTCGGCATTGCCCTTGACCGCAAGCGGCGGCTCCTTGACGCCAAAATCCTGCACCGGGCCGCCAAACGAATTGGGCTCGTAATAGGCGTCCGGGTTGGGATTGCCGGCGAGCCGCATGGCGCCGTCGGCGTGATAGGTGTGGACCGGACAGCGCGGCTTGTTGACCGAAAGCTGTTCGGCGTTGACGCCGACGCGATAGCGGTGTGCGTCCGCATAGGAGAACACCCGCGCCTGCAGCATCTTGTCCGGCGAATGCCCGACGCCGGGCACGACGTTGGCGGGCGAGAGCGCGGCCTGCTCGACCTCGGCGAAATAGTTTTCCGGATTGCGGTTCAGTTCGAGAATGCCGACCTCGATCAGCGGATAGTCCTTGTGCGGCCAAACTTTCGTGAGGTCGAACGGGTTGTACCAGTGCTTGCCGACATCGCTCTCCGGCATGATTTGGATGGAAAGTTTCCACTTCGGGAAATCGCCGCGCTCGATCGCCTGGAACAGGTCGCGCTGATGGGTCTCGCGATCATGCGCGACCCTCTCGGCCGCTTCGGCGTTGGTCCAGTTCTTGATGCCCTGCATGGTCTTGAAGTGAAACTTGACCCAGTGGCGCTCGCCCTTGGCGTTGAAGAAAGCGTAGGTATGCGAGCCGAAACCGTCGACGTTGCGATAGCTCTGCGGCAGGCCGCGGTCGGACATCAAGATGGTGACCTGGTGCAGGCTCTCCGGCGACAGCGACCAGAAGTCCCACATCGCGGTGTTGGATCGCAGATTGGTTTTCGGGTGGCGCTTCTGGGTGTGGATGAAGTCCGGAAATTTCAAGGGATCGCGCACGAAGAACACCGGGGTGTTGTTGCCGACGATGTCCCAATTGCCTTCCTCGGTATAGAAGCGCAGCGCAAAGCCGCGCACGTCGCGCTCCGCGTCGGCAGCACCGCGCTCGCCGGCGACGGTGGAGAAGCGCAGGAAAGCTTCGGTCTTCTTGCCGATCTTCGAGAGCGCGGCGGCGTGGGTGTATTTCGAAATATCGTTGGTGACGGTCAGCGTGCCATAGGCGGCCGAGCCCTTGGCGTGAACGGTGCGCTCCGGAATCCGTTCGCGATTCTGGTGCGCGAGCTTCTCCAGGAGATGAAAATCCTGCATCAGGACCGGCCCCATCGGCCCTGCGGTGATGGAATTCTGGTTGTCAGCGACCGGCGCGCCCGACGACGTCGTTAGGGTGGGATTTTTGCTCATCGGCTGTCTCCATGCGGGGTGTTTCGCGGGAGGCTAGGAAGGGTTGCCGATCAGGTCCAATCGTAATAATCTCAGCTATCGATAAGAAAATTTGATCGGAATGATCTCGCTCAAACAACTCAAGTATTTCGACGCCGTCGCCCGCACGTCGCATTTCGGCAAGGCGGCGGAACAATGCGCGGTGACCCAGCCGGCGCTCTCGATGCAGATCCTGGAGCTGGAAAAGACGTTAGGGGTGCAACTATTGGAGCGCGGCCGCAACGGCGTCCTACTGACCGAAGCCGGCCGCGACATCGCCGGGCGCGCCGGCCGCATCCTGACCGGTGTCCGCGACATCGTCGATTTTGCCCGCCGGCAGGGCGGCGTGCTGTCAGGGCCGCTGCATCTTGGCGTCATCCCGTCGGTCGCGCCTTATGTGCTGCCGGCGCTGCTGCCGCAGATCCGCGACAAATATCCAGATCTCGAACTCTATCTGCGCGAGACCCAGACGCATCATCTGGTGGAGGAACTGCTCGACGGCGGCCTCGATCTGTTGCTGCTAGCCTTGCCGGTCGATCACGCGGAAGTCGAGACGATAA
Source organism: Bradyrhizobium sp. (assembly GCA_049674245.1). GTDB lineage: Bacteria > Pseudomonadota > Alphaproteobacteria > Rhizobiales > Xanthobacteraceae > Bradyrhizobium. The sequence continues at coordinate 5,792 of JBATYU010000026.1, forward strand.
GACTGTTCACCGATCGCTTCCTGCTGGCGATGCCGAAGTCGCGGCGCATCACAGGCCGCATTCGCGCGACGCCGGATTTGCTGCAGCAGGACCGGCTGCTGCTGTTGGAAGAGGGGCATTGCCTGCGCGACCAGGCGCTGTCGTTCTGTAGCTTGAGGCGCGTCGACAACATTGACACTTTTGGCGCCTCCAACCTCTCGACCATCGTGCAGATGGTCGCGAATGGCCTCGGGCTGACGCTGCTGCCGGAACTTTCCATCGATCTCGAATGCCGCCGCGGCGATATCAAATTGATGCGCTTTACCGATCCGCAGCCGCGCCGCGTCGTTGGCCTTGCCTGGCGCAAGAGCTCGCCTCGCAAACGGCATTTTGTCGAGCTTGGCAAGCTGATCACAAGTGCGACCTCGGCGCAGATGCGGGAGTCGGAGCGGGTGTGAGGATGTGGCTTGTGCGCTACCGCCGCTTGCCTGAGGCTTTCGTTTGGTCATACTCGTTGAAGGAAACGCCCTTGAAAATCCTGCTGATCCCGACGCCCGAGTTCAGGCGTCAATATTACGGCGAGCGCAGCCTCAAGGGCCTGCAAGCGCTCGGACAGGTCAAGCTGCATGAAGGCGACGATGCACTCGATGCAAAAGGCTTGATCGAGGCCGCATCCGTCGATGCCGATCGCTGGACGCGCCGGCCATGAGCAGCACAAGCGGTACCAAAACCAGGCGGCTTCCCTTCTTCTATGGCTGGCTGATTGTTGCGGTGACGTTCGTCACCATGGCGATTGGCGTCAACGCCCGCACCGCCTTCTCGCTGTTCTTTCCGCCAATCCTTTCCGAATTCGGCTGGGAGCGCGGCGTCACCGCCGGGGCCTTCTCGTTCGGCTTTGTGGTGTCGGGCGCGATCAGCCCGCTGATCGGGCGGCTGATGGATCGCGCCGGCCCGCGCGCGGTGATGGAACTCGGCGTCGCACTGATGGGGGGAGGGCTGTTGCTGGCGCCGCTGACGACGCAGCCCTGGCATCTCTATCTCACCATCGGCGTCATGGTCGGCGCCGGCAGCGTGTGCCTCGGCTATTCCGGTCAATCGCTGTTCCTGCCGAACTGGTTCATTCGCCGCCGTGGCCTTGCGATGGGAATTGCGTTCGCCGGCGTCGGCATCGGCTCCGTCACCTTGCTGCCCTGGGTCCAGCACATGATCGAACAGACCGGCTGGCGCACGGCGTGCACCGCGATCGGCATTCTGGTTCTGCTCGTGCTTGCCCCGATCAATCTCCTGGTGCGCAAACGACCCGAAGATATCGGGCTTGAGCCGGACGGTGGCGCCGCGTCCTCGGGGACGATGGCAAAACCGGTCTCCAACATCGTTGACCCGGTCTGGGCCGGCATCGACTGGACGCTGCCGCGTGCGCTGGCTACCTCCCGGTTCTGGTGGATCGCGCTCGGTTATTTCTGCGGCCTGTACATCTGGTACGCAGTGCAGGTTCACCAGACCAAGTTTCTGCTCGACGTCGGCTTCAGCCCGAGCGTCGGCGTCTGGGCGCTGGGTGTCGTCAGCCTGCTCGGAATTCCCGGTCAGATCCTGCTTGGGCACATATCCGACCGGGTCGGGCGCGAATGGATCTGGACGGCAAGCTGCGCGGGCTTTGCGGTTTGTTTCGCGGCGCTGATCGCGCTGAAATACGCACCCACGCTGCCGCTCGTCTACCTCATGGTGTTCGCCCAGGGCGCGCTCGGGTACGGCCTGACCTCGATCATGGGCGCGGTGGTGCTCGAGATATTTCAAGGCAGGCATTACGGCAGCATCTTCGGCACCATCATGCTGGCGGGGCTTGCCGGCGGCGCGGCAGGTCCCTGGGTCACGGGTTTTTTGCACGATCTGACAGGCAGTTATACGCTTGCCTTTGCGATCGGAATTGCCGCGAGCCTGTTGTCCGCGATCGCGATCTGGCAGGCCGGACCCGGCAAAATCCGCGCTGTCGCCGGCCGGTTGCACAGGCTGCGACCAGCTCTTGAAGCTTCGTCAGACCGATGAAATTCCAATCGCCCGCTGCAGATCAGTGATGGCGCGCAGAAAACTGTCGGCCGGCGTGGTCTCCGGATCGATCAGGCGGTGCAGACGAAAGCCGTCCTCCATCGCGAGAACGATAGCCCCCATCCACGCCGGATCGAGAGCTGGATTCCTGCCGCTGTTCTTCGACGTGGTCTCGACGATGTCGGCGATCAGTTTGCGCCCGGCGCGCAGGCGTTTGGCCAGTTCGGGCCGGCGCTTTTCGGCGCGGGCCACGAACAGGATCATCTCCATATGCAGAAGGGGAGAGCGGCCGAGCGGATCCTGCTTGCTGCGATCCATGGTCTTCAGTGCATCGATAAAGTCGGCGAGATTCTTGTGCCTGGCGAGAAGATCGAGGTTGCGTCGAATGGTTTGCTCAAGGTGATCCTCAAGCATCGCGATGATCAATTCGTCCTTGCTCTTGAAATTCGAATAGAACGCGCCGCGCGTGAAGCCGGCCGCAGCCGCTATGGTCTCGATGCTGGCGCCGCCGATACCCTGTTCCTCGAACACGCGCGCCGCCGCCTCGAACAGCTTTTCGCAGGTTTCGTCCCGGGTCGGTCTGGTTCGGACTCTTGACATCCTGCCAATTTAGGTCAGGATGCAACTCGATACAACAATGTATCGAGTTGCGGTATCCGGATAATCAGGTCCGGCGCCTGTGAGCGGCGATGCGATAAACAATGCGGTGTGGAAACCAATCGAGGTCCCCATGAACGAGCATTTTCCGGCTGCGACGAGCGAACCGCTTTTCAACCCATTGTCGCCGGAATTCATCCGCAACCCCTATCCGCATTACGAGCGGATGCGCACGACCGATCCGATGCATCTGACGCCGCTCGGCGTGTACGTCGCGAGCCGGCACGCCGAGGCCAGTCTCGTGTTGCGCGACAAGCGCTTTGGCAAGGAGCATGTCGAACGCACGATCCGGCGCTATGGGCCCAAGATCATGGAGGAACCAGCCTTCCGCAGCTTGAGCCACATGATGCTACAGCAGGATCCGCCCGACCACACCCGCCTGCGCGGGCTGGTGGTGAAGGCGTTCACCGCGCGCCGGGTCGAAGACATGCGCCCGCGCATCCAGCAGGTCGTCGACGAGACGCTCGATCGGATCATTCCGCAGGGGAAAATGGATCTGATCGAGGATTTCGCATTCCGCCTGCCGGTCACCATCATTTGCGACATGCTCGGAATCCCCGAGGAGCATCGCGAGGCGTTTTATACCAGGGCGCGCGTGGGTGGCCGTATTCTCGATCCGGTGCCGTTGTCGCCGGAAGAGATCAAGGAGGCCAACGCCGGCAGCGTGATGTCTGCGATGTATTTCCAGCAATTGTTCGAGCTGCGGCGGAAGAATCCCGGCGACGATCTGACCTCGCAATTGGTGCAGGCCGAAGAGGACGGCAGCAAGCTTTCCAACGACGAGCTGACCGCCAATATCATCCTCTTGTTCGGCGCCGGCCATGAGACCACCGTCAATTTGATCGGCAACGGCCTGTTGGCCTTGCATCGCAATCCCGAGCAGCTCGCGCTGCTCAAGGCTGATCCCTCCCTCACCACCAACGCGATCGAGGAATTCCTGCGCTACGATTCCTCGGTGCAGACGACCGGACGGGTGGCGCTGGAAGACATCGACGATCTCGGCGGCAAGCGGATCCCGAAGGGTGAAAGCGTGTTGTGCCTGCTCGGTTCGGCCAACCGCGATCCGGCTGTCTATCCCGATTCCCCCGATCGCCTCGACATTAGGCGGCCTAATGTGAAGCCGCTGTCCTTTGGCGGCGGCATCCACTTCTGCCTCGGCGCCCAGCTCGCGCGCATCGAGGCGGAGATCGCGATTTCGACCCTGTTGCGCCGGCTGCCCGGCCTGCGGCTCGATGACGCGGAGAATCCGGAATGGCGGCCGACCTTCGTGCTTCGCGGTCTGAAGCGGCTGCCGGCGAGCTGGTAAGGCGCCCCCGGTCCGGGCTGTCACGTGAGCTTGCTGTGACTTCGCCACAGTTGTCTCTATATTCGGCCTGGTTTTGGCGCGGTGGCGGGTGGGCCGCGGGCGACCCTGAAAGTCAGGGCACCGGAGCCTGCTTGCCCAAGAGGAGACCCCGTGCAGACAACGCTGCTCGGATTGGCGATTGCCTTCATCATTGCGCTGGTTGCCGCGCTGATCGGGCCGTATTTCATCGACTGGAATCAGTTCCGGCCGCAGTTCGAGGCCGAGGCCACCCACGTGATCGGCGCGCCGGTGCATGTTGCAGGCGCGCTCGATGCGCGGTTGTTGCCGACCCCGACGCTGCGGCTGCGCTCGGTGGTGGTCGGTGCCGCCAACGATCTCGGCAAGGTTCACGCCGACAAGCTCGACGTCGAGTTCAGTCTGGGCGATTTGATGCGCGGCCAGTGGCGCGCCAACGAACTGACGATCGACGGCTTGGCGGTCGATCTCGGTCTCGATCCGAAAGGGCGGATCGATCTGCCGCCGACCAACGGAACGTTCAATCTGGGGTCGCTGTCGATCGACCGCCTGAATCTCACCGGCCGCGTCGCGCTACATGATGCCGCAAGCCACGGGACGCTGGAGCTGAACAACATTGTCTTCTCAGGCGACGTGCGCTCGCTCGCCGGATCGGTGCGGGGCGACGGCAGCCTCTTGATTTCCGGAACGCGCTATCCGTTCCGCGTCTCTTCCGGACAGACCCAAGACGGCAGCGGCACGCGCGTTCATCTCAATATCGATCCAGGCGAACGGGCGCTGTCGGCCGATCTCGAGGGCGTGCTCAGCTTTGAATCCCGCGCGCCCCGCTTCGAAGGCGCGCTCGTGCTCGCCGCGCCGGCAGCAGCCAAGGCCAAAAGCAACGGCAGCGAGACATCGCCGGCGCCCTGGAAAATATCGGCCAAGGTCAAGGCCGATCCGGCAGCGGCGCGGCTCGAACAGGTTGAGGCCAGCTACGGCACGGAGGACGCCGCGCTGAAGGCTACAGGCGCTGCCGACATCCGCTTCGGTGCCTCGTCCCTGCTGCGAGCCTCCCTGTCGGC